>NZ_JBDPLT010000070.1:0-33008 GCF_039871775.1 Plantactinospora sp. B5E13 | reverse complement strand
CCACCCCCGCACAACCCTGCCCCGAGCAAGCCGACCACGTAATCGGCGAATCCACCCTGCCCCGAAACCACATCGGATCAAATCTATTCAACTGCGATCAACACGAACCGCATCGGTGGATCGAGGCATAGTAAGCCATGACGGCGTGCGAAACCGTGTCACGCCGAAGGGCGTATGGAAACAACTCGGCAAGCCTGCCGCCATAGTAAGCCATGACGGCGTGCGAAACCGTGTCACGCCGAAGGGCGTATGGAAACGAAGAAGATGGTGACGAACAGGATGTTGAACCAGCCGGTGCGAAACCGTGTCACGCCGAAGGGCGTATGGAAACCTTCCCGGAGCCGCCGGACTCCCCGGACTGGAGTGCGAAACCGTGTCACGCCGAGGGGCGTATGGAAACTACTCTCGATCCATCTCTCGTCCTCAGTTCGCGTGCGAAACCGTGTCACGCCGAAGGGCGTATGGAAACCCCTCCGGGG
This sequence comes from Plantactinospora sp. B5E13, assembly GCF_039871775.1. Lineage (NCBI taxonomy): Bacteria > Bacillati > Actinomycetota > Actinomycetes > Micromonosporales > Micromonosporaceae > Plantactinospora > Plantactinospora sp. B5E13. Next base: position 32,529 of record NZ_JBDPLT010000070.1, on the reverse strand, counting down.
ACTTACGGGACTGCGTAAGCTACGCAGTCCCGTGTTGCCGCGGTACAGGCAGGTTTGCTGCGTACAGGACGAGGTGTTCGACAGCCGCAGGCTACGGCTGGTCGGCGAGGAGTTGTTCTCGCCAGTGTGCGAATCGTTCTCGCATCGCGGCGATGTGCTGTGGATTGGTGCCGTAGGCGGCGAAGCGGCGGTCCGGATAGCGTTGCAGCATCGCGAACAGGTCGGCGAGGATTTTTCGGTCGAAGCCGGAATCGGCCTGCTCGGCGAGTTCGAGTAATTGTTCGCGGGTGTACCGGCCGGTTTGTAGGGCGGCGTCGATGTCGAGGAAGTCTCTGGGTTCGGCGCGGGTGAACAGGGCGGACATCTTGCCGGCGACGACATCGTCGGCGTGTAGGACTGGGTCGATGTCCATGATTACGGGTGGCAGTGAGCCGTAGCGGCCGGCGACCTGAAGTCCGTGTAGGGGTGCCAGAACCCAGTTCCGGTTGCTGATCTGCGAGTCCGTAGATTCGTCACGCAGTCCGGTGGTACTCGTTGGTGACCCCGCCGAGCCTGTGCCGTTCGGAAACTCGGCCGTGGGCGCTGACGTGCGGCTTTGTCCGCCATGGGATTGATGAGTGGCGTCATGCTGCCGGTCATGATCCTGTCGTGCGGCTACCTGATTTTTCGTCGGGCACTGCGGTTGGTCATTCTGTTGGCCCTGGGGTGAGCACGCCAACGCGGTTGAGGTGCTCGTGCTGCGGCATCAGGTCACGGTCCTGTGCCGGCAGGTGCGCCGTCCGGATCTGGAACCGGCCGACCGGGCGGTGCTGGCCGGCCCTGTCGAGGCTGTTGCCGCGGACCCGGTGGGCGACTTTTCTCGTCGCCCCGGCCACGTTGTTGCGCTGGCACCGCAATCTGATCGGACGGCGGTGGACGTACCCGAGACGGCGGCACGGTCGACCACTGGTCACGGCCGAGGTGCGCCAGTTGGTGCTGCGGCTGGCCCGGGACAACCCCGCCTGGGGCTGTCGGCGCATTCAGGGTGAGTTGACTGGCCTGGGCTACCGGCTCGCTGCCAGTACGGTCTGGGCGATCCTGACCAAGGCCGGTGCTGGTCCGGCTCCACGACGGGCGGGACCGACCTGGACCGAGTTCCTCACCGCGCAGGCCAAAGGCATCCTGTCCTGCGACTTCCTGCACGTCGACACCATCGGACTGGCCCGCGTCTACGTCCTGTTCCTGATGGAGATCGCTAACCGGCGAGTCCACCTGCTGGGCGCCACCACGAACCCGACCGGTGAGTGGGTGGCGCAGCAGGCCCGCAACCTCATGCTGGACCTGGGCGAGCGGGCCGATCGGTTCCGGTTCCTGATCCGAGATCGGGACGCCAAGTACACCGCCGCGTTCGACACCGTGTTCCACGCCGAGGGTGTCGAGGTGCTCCGAGCGCCACCCCAGGCGCCCCGGGCCAACGCGTTCGCGGAACGCTGGGTACGCACCGTACGGCGAGAGTGCCTGGACCGGATCCTGATCTACAACCCACCACCTGCTCGCCGTGCTCGGCGAGTACCTCGCGCACTACAACGGGCATCGGCCACATCAGGGCCGCAGGCAACGCCCACCTGACCGGGACACCGTCCCAGTGCCGGTGACCAACCTGGATGCCGTCCGAGTGCAGCGCAGGAAGGTCGTCCACGGGTTGATCAACGAGTATGAGCAGGCCGCATAGCCGAAACCGACTTCTCGAACGGCACAGCCTCGCCGACGTCGAAGCCGAGCTACTCGAAACCTGGATGAACTACCCGAAAAGCGCAGGTACCCGCTCTGGTCGGTGACGGACGGCATGCAGAGCGGGCGTCGGCGTCCGGGCCAGGTACGCGATGTCATATCGTCGGTGGGCGGGCGTATCCGCGTGTTCGAAGCACCGCCACGGTGCCCAGAAATGTCACGCGGGAAACAGCAGGAATCGGTCGAGATCGCTGAGGCGGACCGACTCCCCGGTCTCGGTCATTCGCACGATTTCCTCGGGAAGGTGCTGCTGGTCGAGGCAGAGCAGGGAAGCCGGCAGGTCGGCCGGTTCGGACGGACCGGTGTCGCGGAGCAGGGTGCTGGGGAGGAGTGCGGCCCGGGCCTCTGCGGTGGCTTCCGCTGTCAGCAGCGGGAAGATTCGTACGGGGGCACCGAGCCGGTTCCAACCGAGGTGGTCAAACAGTGCCGGATGCAGCTTTAGGGAGAGATCTGGGGTCAGGCCGACGCGTACGGCGAACAGCCGCCACCGGGTGCCCGGCACGGACACCAGCACAGCAGCGTCCTGGCAGGCGGTCTGGAGGTGCGCCCACGCCTGCGGGGTCCGGTCCCGCACGGCGCGCTGGGCAGCGTTGATGTCCTGGCAGGCCCCGGCGTTGACCAGCCGTCCGATGAGGAGCGGCGTCAGGAGCAGCCAGGCAAGCCGGTCGGGCAGTAGTGCGGTGTCCAGGTCCAGGTCCTCGGTTGGCGCCGCGACCAGGGTGGCCCGGGCGCTGTAGTCGACCGGACGGCCGGAGGAGCGCTGCCGGGAACCGCCGCTGCGGCCGGGGAGGATCGTCGCTAGGTCGGCGAGCGATGCCTCGCCAGCGCTCGGGTCGAGAAGGTCGTCGACCGCCTGCTGCAGTAAGGCGCGTCCGTCGTGGATCGGCCGCAGCGGGGCTCCAAGGTCCATCAGCCTGCGTAGCTGGGAGTTGAGTTTCATGATCCTCACGTAACGGTCGTTGAGTGCGTTGCGGTACATCACGCCGCGTACGAGCACCGGCCGCAGGTCGGCGGGCAGTACCGGGAGCCGGTGCAGTAGCGCGCCCCGGGCTGGCGTCCGGCCCCGCCGATCAAGGAGGTATCGCACCGCCTCCGCACCGGTTCGCAGCCGGTCCGCGTCGAGGTTCAGGTCCTCCACGGCTTGCAGGGAAACGATCTGGTCGGGGCTGCTGTCCCGGACGACGTAGCGCCGCCCGTGGACGATGTCCGCTAGGATTTTCCGGTCGAGGCCGAGGGCGCAGCTCAGGCTGTCGCTGTACCAGGGATGCACCACCGGGGCGGCGAGTTCGATGTGGCCTATGCGTCGGCGGCGGACCGAGCTGACCGTTACCTCGACCCCGCAGCTTTGGCAGATCTCGCCTGCGTGACGCGGGTCGTGACCTTTCCCGCAGCCGCAGGTGTAGTCGCTGACCGGACCGAAGATGCGTTGGCAGGTCAGCCCGCCGGTTGTCGGCAGCAAGGAAAGGCCCCCGGATACCGGCAGCTCGGACAGGGTTATGGAGTCCGGCCGCTGTACCTCGCCGGACGAGGCGGAGAGGACCTCGTCGTCTTCGAGCGCCCGGAATGATAGCCGGTCGCCGTGCAGGACGGGCTCGACGCAGGCGCTGCGCAGCGAACGGTCCCAGATGCGGACTGCCTCGGATGGTGCCGATTCCAGCGACGGCTGGTACTCGGACGGCGCCATGGGGATCTCGCCCAGCGAGGTCCCGCCCCTGGTCAGGAGGCGGTAGAATGCGCGGCTCCAGTCGGTGCAGTCGGCGCGGAGTGCGTAGATCTCGAAGGCGGTCCGTGTCGCGCCGCGCCGCAGCAGCCATACGAGATCCGCGAGCCCGACCGGCTGTCCCGAATCCCGCTCGTGGGTCCCGAGCGGTAGGTGGGTGGCCATGGAGTACTCGCCGGTTGACCGTACGCAGACGACGGATCGGGAGCGCTCGTCGGGGCGCAGCCGGACTTCGACGATCGTTCCTTGATTGTCGTTCGCCCATTGGTGCTCGGGGCCGACGAGTATGTCCGCGCCGCGGTCGTCGTGGGTGCCGCACACCACTGCGCGGGACTCGTCGGGCCCGTACAGGACGTCTCCGGTCTCCAACGGTTCGGTTGTTGCCAGGCTGATGCTGATCCGGGCCTGTTGCCCGGCGTTGCGGATTACGCGTGCCGGATGCTTGACGATCTCGTAGCCCTGCCCCGGCGTGCTGACGCGCACGCTCAGCACTGTTGCGGGCTGCGGGCCGGCCCAGCGGAACGACGCGTCCCGGCGAGGGGGAGCCGTTTCCTCGAAAATCGCGCGGAGCAGCCGCTCCTTCGGGGTCAGATTCTCGGGGTCGGCGGGCTTGCTGATGCCAACGAGAAGATCGTCTGGTTCGACCGTCTCGCCGGGCAGTGCGATGCCGTTCGAGGCGAGCGCCTTGCGCCGGCCGGGCGGTACCCCGGGCGGTTCGGCGGTGAGTTCCTCGGGCCCGAACTGAGTGTCTCGCAGCGACACGGCCAAGTTTTCCAAGCCTGAGCCGGACAGCGTCCCGGGTGCGGACAGTGCCCGGGAGACCAGGCTCGCATCGCCCCGTAGGTCCGGGGACACGGCCACCACACAAGGTCGGGACATGTCGGTGCTGTGGGCTCGGCCGGCATCCTCGTGCTGAACGGCGGCCAGCGCGTAGCCCAGCTTGCGGGCGAACTGCCCGCCGAGCCCGGCGGCGGATGGTGGAGGCTGCTCGGGGCGGCGGATTCCTACGTGCGCGGCGATGACGGATTGCAGCGCGGATCCGGCCGGCCGGCCGCGGTCGGTGAGGGTGGCCGTGAGGGTACGCCGGAAGGCGGCCTCCAGGATTCGCGCGACGTCGGTCTGCCGGTCGTACTGGGGATGGTCGGCGACGGCGACAAGTTGCCCGGTCGGCCGTTCCTCGCCGTGCCGGTCTCGGAGGTCGTCGACCCACAGCATGTCCGGCAGGTCGAAGACCAGTTCGTCGTCCCGCTCGGCCAGCCCCAGCATCAACGGCAGTCGCATCAAGTCCAAACGGCTCGAGATTTCCGGCTGCCCCGGCCGCCGGATCCGCAGGTCCAACATGAGCGGAATCTGGCAGGCGGAGGGATGCAAGCCGCCTTTCCGGATCTGCCACCACAGGCTCAGCGTCACCCGCGTGCCGCACCGATCGCAGGTGACATAGGCGGCCGGTGTCCTACACCGGCCGCACCGGCGCCGGTGCGGGGAGAGCCGGCCGCTGCCCGACTTCGCGCCGCAGCCGCATGCGAAGTCGTACCGGGCGGCGTGCCCCTCCCGCGTACCACACGAGCAGGCCCAGGTACCTAGTTGGTACCCGGTGAGATCCACCTCGACCGGCGGCCCAGCTTCCCCGTCCGCCGTCAACCGCATCGGGAACCTTCGGCGCAGGGCCCGGTCCAGGCCGATCTTCCGCCGTGCGGCGGCCGGGACGTCCAGCTGTAGGAAGTCGGCGAATGCCTGGCAGTGGCGGCGATGCAGAAGCGCGTACTCGTCGCCGCGGTCCGCCGACCGATAGCGGAACCGCAGCCGGATATAGCGCAGCAGGTCGGGCCGGGTACGGCTGAAGTACCGCAGCCCGCGGTTGACGTCGTCCTGCAGCGCCGGCGCGCCGAACCGGGCCACGCGCAGCTCGCTGAACTGCTCGTCGGTCAGGATGTCGTGTACCTCGCCAGCGAGGTCGTCCTCCACGGCGTAGCGCACTACGGCGGAGATCGCGTAGTCGCTGCGGTGAGTACGCCACTGGAGGGCGTCCGCCCTCAGCCGGGCGCGGAAGGTGCCTCGCTCGATCCCGTCGGCGATGCGTTTGCGGAGTGATGGCACGCTACATCTTCTCCAGGAAGTACTCCTTGAACCGGTTATGGCAGAAGGTGTACTCCTCTTCGCCGGTGCGCAACAGGAACCGTTGCACGTCGCGCACCACCTGGTCGAGCTTCCCACCAGTCAGGCCGTCGACCATGCGGAGCAGGTCGGAGCGGTGCAGCGGACCGTCCGCGACCAGGATCAGACCGAGCACGTCGCTGTGCAGATCGCTGTCGGCAGAGCGGTGGAGCTGGGCGAACTGCTCGTCGAGATACGGGGACAGGCCGGACGGCGTCCGCCGGATGTTCTCCGGGGTGAGCCGGCCGTGCTCCACGTCCTCGACGAGAAACCGCAGGTAGAACGGGTCTCCCGCGGAGACCTCCCAGAGGTTGTCGACGAAGCCGGCCCGCTCCCCGAGCGCGGCACCGGCCGTCCCGGCGTAGTGCAGCAGCAGGTCGCGGACAGCGTCGGCGTCCAGGCCGCTGAGCGTCACCCGCAGACCGATGTCGTCCGGCGCTAGCCCCACCTCGGACAGGTAGGACCGGTTGCCCTGGGACCGGGCGGACAAAAGGATGAACAGGTTCTTCGGCAGCCGCTTCGGGAGGAGACCGAACAGGAAGCTGGGATGCCGGTCCACCTCGTCGATGGCGTCCAACACCAGCACGGTCGGACGGCCCCTGTCGGCCGCGACTACCTCGAGGAACCGGGTGGTCAATGCGCGCCCGCCGCGCGGCGCGGCACGGTGCGGTTCGAGCTGCTCGCACAGGTTCGACAGCAGATCGTTGAGCTGTGTCGGGTCGAAGGCGCCCCCGGCCGTCTTATAGCGCTGACTGATGAAGTGGTACAGGAAGCCCGGCTGCTGCCGGACCAGCACGGCGAGCAGGGATGTCTTCCCGTACCCGGAAAGCCCGTCAACGAAGAGGTATCCGCAATCGTGCCGGTCGATGTAGTCGAGGATGGTGCGCACCTCGCCGTTACGGCCCGCGAACTTCTCATTGTGGTACTCAAGTAGGTGGTCGAAGAACCGCCGCGATCCGCCGGACGGCAGAGCTGGCGCCACCTCGGCCGGTGCCGCGACCGCCGCTCGGTCCCAACCGCGCCTGATCTCCTCGGCGACGACGTCCGGCCGGGACTCACCGGCGAGCAGCGCCAGGGCGACCCCAACCGCCACGGTGTCCTGCCGGCCGGGTGGCAAGGCGGCGCCGCCCAGAACGCGACGGATGGTGTCCCGGGAGGGCACGGCACCGACCTGCCCGTCGGCCAGTTCCTCGACATCGTCGCCGGTCGCGTCGGTACGGGCGAGGAACGCGCCGAGATCCTCCGCGAGCGTCTCCACTTGGGCGTGGATCTCGTCGAGGGTGGGCGGTCCGGCCTGCAGGTAGCGGCGGTACAGGGCCGCCTTGAGGTCGTGCAGCGGCCCGGGCGGTATCTGCGGCGGCGGCACACGCCGAGGCCGGCGTGGGGGCGGGCCGGGGTCCATGACAAAGCAGTGTCGCAGCGGAGCCGGCCGCCCACCAGTCACAGAACCGTGGTTCTCAGCCACGCAGCACTCGGTCCAGCAGCCAGCCCACCACAGCCCCTGCGGTGCCGGACAGCAGGCAGCGGGCCACGAAGCGCAGAATTCCCATCGCTCGCCGGCCGGGGCGCTGGCTGGTCTCGTCGTCGGTCATCGGTTTCTCCCTCTCGCCCTTCCCGGCGGTCGCCGGGCCTCCAGGAAAAACCGGCCGCCAGCCGCGTCTCCGAGTTGCGACGAGGGCTCGGCCGGCCTGCGACCGCGGCGCGGACCGGCGCGACGAGTGGCGATGGATGGCGACGAGAGAGCCGTCGAGTGAAAGGTTGGTGGAACGCGGGCGCCGGGCCCGCTGATGTCTGCGAGTCCCGTCTGCGTGTGATCTTTGGCGAGTTGCGTCGGCGCATCGGCAGAAAGCGGATGGGAGCGGCCCGCCGCGCGGATCACCACTTGTAACGCAGCGTTGCTGATCAGGCTTCGGATCGATCCCCGCGCAGTCGTGGCAGCCGATCGCCACTGGCCGAGCGATCCCGGTTCGGCGCAGTACGTCAAGCCACACCCTGTGCCGTTCGAAAACTCGTCCGCGGGCGCTGACGTGCGACTTTGTCCGCCATGGGATCGATGAGTGGCGTCATGCTGCCGGTCATGATCCTGTCGTGCGGCTACCTGATTCTTCGTCAGGCGCTGCGGTTGATCATCCTGTTGGTCCGCGGCGGTGACACCAACGCGGTTGAGGTGCTCGTGCTGCGGCATCAGGTCACGGTCCTGTGCCGGCAGGTGCGCCGTCCGGATCTGGAACCGGCCGACCGGGCGGTGCTGGCCGGCCCTGTCGAGGCTGTTGCCGCGGACCCGGTGGGCGACTTTTCTCGTCGCCCCGGCCACGTTGTTGCGCTGGCACCGCAATCTGATCGGACGGCGGTGGACGTACCCGAGACGGCGGCACGGTCGACCACTGGTCACGGCCGAGGTGCGCCAGTTGGTGCTGCGGCTGGCCCGGGACAACCCCGCCTGGGGCTGTCGGCGCATTCAGGGTGAGTTGACTGGCCTGGGCTACCGGCTCGCTGCCAGTACGGTCTGGGCGATCCTGACCAAGGCCGGTGCTGGTCCGGCTCCACGACGGGCGGGACCGACCTGGACCGAGTTCCTCACCGCGCAGGCCAAAGGCATCCTGTCCTGCGACTTCCTGCACGTCGACACCATCGGACTGGCCCGCGTCTACGTCCTGTTCCTGATGGAGATCGCTAACCGGCGAGTCCACCTGCTGGGCGCCACCACGAACCCGACCGGTGAGTGGGTGGCGCAGCAGGCCCGCAACCTCATGCTGGACCTGGGCGAGCGGGCCGATCGGTTCCGGTTCCTGATCCGAGATCGGGACGCCAAGTACACCGCCGCGTTCGACACCGTGTTCCACGCCGAGGGTGTCGAGGTGCTCCGAGCGCCACCCCAGGCGCCCCGGGCCAACGCGTTCGCGGAACGCTGGGCACGCACGGTCCGGCGGGAATGCCTGGACCGGATGCTGATCTACAACACCCAACATCTGCTCGCCGTGCTCGGCGAGTACCTCACGCACTACAACGTCCACCTGACCGAGACACGGTCCCAGCGCGGGTGACCGATCTGGGTGCTGTCCGAGTACGCGCAGGAAGGTGGTCCACGGCTTGATCAACGAGTATGAGCAGGCCGCGTAGCCGAGACCGAGTTCTCGAACGGCACGGGCTCGGGTTCTGCCCTCTACGGCACCAACTGGTACCAACTGGTACCAACTGGTACCAACTGGTACCAACTGGTACCAACTGGTACCAACTGGTACCAACCTAACAAAGCACTATTAGCCATTATATGTACAGTCCATCCATGGGGATTCGACGGGGTCGGATGAACCGGAAGGGTTTGGGGGGCGTGTGATTGCTATGTCGTTTGGGCGGCGGTTGCGGGCATTGCGGCAGTCGGTGGGCATGACAATTGAAGATTTGTCCGAAACATCCGGGGTGAGCGGGCGGGCGATCAGCGACATGGAGCGAGGGCACAGCCGCGCGCCGCAGGAGCGGACCTTGACGGCCCTGGCCGACGCGTTGCGGCTCAGCGATGCCGAGCGCGATGGTCTGGTTCAGTTGGCGCGTTCGGATCGGTCGGAGAGCAGGATCGGGCGGCCCCGGGTGTGTGAGCTCCCGCGGGGAGTCACCGACTTTATCGGTCGAGCAGCGGAGTTGGAGTTGCTGCGCCGCCACGGGCTGGCCGCATCCACCGATGGTCCGATGCCGGTGGTGGTGGTGCACGGCCAGCCGGGGCTGGGCAAAACGGCGTTTGCTATCTGGTCGACGGAGCAGCTACGGGAGGCGTTTCCCGACGGTCAGTTTTACGTGGACCTTCGGGGTACCGACCCGATGCCGATGCCGGTCGGCGAGGCGTTGCTACGGCTGCTGCGGGCGCTGGGCGTCAACCCCCGCGGCATAGCCAAGGATGAACAGGAGCGGGCCAGCCAGCTACGGGCCGGCCTCCGGGAGCGGCGGTGTTTGCTGGTGTTGGACAACGCCGCGCATGAAGCCCAGGTAAGGCCATTGTTGCCCGGCCAGGGAGCCGGGATGGTGGTGGTGACCAGCCGCCGCACGCTCGGTGGTCTGGAGGGGGTGCTGCGGATCGAGTTGCCGCCGTTGGCGCCGCGGGAATCGGCCGACTTGTTGCGGGCAATCGTGCGGGACACGTCGGATCGGGCGGCAGCGGACGAGGTGGCGGAGGTTGCCCGATTGTGTGGCAATCTGCCGCTTGCGTTGCGCATCGCGGGTACGCGGCTGGCCAGTCGGCCCGGGTGGACGATGGGGCACTTGGCGGATCGGCTGTCGGATGCGGATCGACGGTTGGCGAACCTGACCGCAGGTGATCTGGGCGTGGGGCCCGCGTTCGTGTTGTCGTATGCCCAGCTGTCCGTTCCGGCGCAGGCGATGTTCCGACGACTCGCGCACGTACCGGGGGTGGACTTTGGTGCCCCGATCGCTGCGGTGCTCAGCCAGAACGATCTGTACGACGCCGAGGACCAGCTCGATGAGTTGGTCGATCTCGGTTTGTTGCAGCCCGAGGGGGTGGACCGTTACCGGTTCCACGATCTCATCCGGCTCTTTGCGGCCGACCGGTTGCGCACCGAGGAGGCGGCGGACGCTCGGGCGGCCACCGAGCGCCGGATGGTTGACTGGCTGTTGGAGACGGCGATCACCGCGGGACGGTGGTTCGAGCCGGGGTTCGGCGCGCCGCCGGACAACTGGCGTGGCCTGATCTCGCTTGATACCGCTGAGCAGGCACAGGACTGGCTGCGAGTCGAGGGGGACAACTGGCTCGCCGCGCTACGGCTAGCGAACGCCGCCGGGGAGCATCAGCGAGTCGTCGACGTGGCCGAGGCGATGCACTGGTACTCGGACCGGACGGTGCACTGGGGGCATTGGCCAGAGGTTTTCGGTCTGTCCCGTGCCGCTGCGGCCCGATTGCCCGACCGCGGTCAGGAAATCACACACATCAACTACTACGCCTGGGCAGTCCACACCTGTGAGAGACGCTACGAGGAGAGTGCGGCCCTGGCGATGGATGCCTACCGACTCGCCGAGGGTCTCGGCGACACGATGAAGCAGGCGAACGCATTGCAGTACGCAGGCGACGCCTGGAAGGCGGTCGGCGACTTCGGGCGGGCACTGTGGGCCTTCCGGCGGGCGCGGGACCAAGCTGACGCCGCCGGCAGCGACGACGTGTACGTCCACGCGGGCGTCAGAGTCGGGGCTGCGCTCTTTGGGCTCGGCAGGTTCGACGAGGCCTTGGACGAGTTCCGGGCCGTGCTGCGTGAGGTCGATAAGCGACCGATCGCGCCCGCGTCGGCGCTGGCGGCCCGGGCGACGGCCCGGCTCTGGGCGGCGAGGACGCTGGCCGACGCGCAGCGCTGGCCGGAGGCGCTTGACGAGGCGACGCGGGCACTGCCCCTGGCTACCGAGTACGCCCCCAGGGCGATCGGTCATGTCCATATGACGCTGGGTCGGGCGCGCGCCGCTCTCGGCGCGACCGACGAGGCCCGCGACCATCTGACCCGCGCGGTCAAGCTGTTGGAGCACATCGCCGCCGACGAAAGAATGATCACTTTTGCGAAGTCCGAGCTGGCGGCCCTCGACGGATGAGCGCATTCGCACGCTGATCATGTTCTGCGTTACTTCTGCGTGGTCCCGGCTCGGCGACGCTGGTTGCATATCTGGGTGAGCTGGTCTCCGGCAACGGGAAGATCCGCCTGCTGCTGTCCCATGCCTGGTTCGATGGTCAGCCGCACCGACATGGTCGACACCATCCGAATCGAGGACTACCGGTGACACGTCGTCCCTGGTGTTGGCAGGGGATGGTCGCGGACCAGCTGTCGGCCAGGTCCGACCAGGAGACTCTTGGTCGGCGTGAAGTGAAGGGTGATTCTGGGGTGCTTGGCGAACTAGGCGTGGACCTTGCCGGTCGGGTGGCTGGACCGGTTGCTCACCACGATCTGCGGTTCACGGTCGGGATAGTCAACGGTGACGGCCTGCACGGCTCTCGCCGCTCCACTGCGAGGGCCCAGCGACCGCGCTCCGCCTTGCTGGGCCGGCAGGCCGAGTGTGCCGCCCTGCACCGGTTACTCGAGGCGGTTCGCGCTGGCGAGGGTCGGGCGCTGGTGGTGCGTGGTGAGGCGGGGGTGGGCAAGTCGGTGCTGCTGGAGTATCTGCTCGACCGGGCAGCCGACTGCCGGGTGGTGTCCGTCGCGGGTGCGCAGTCCGAGATGGAGCTGTCGTTCGCGGCGGTGCATCAGCTCTGCGCGCCGATGTTGGACCTGCTGGCCAGTCTGCCGGAACCGCAGCGCGACGCGCTCTGCACGGCGTTCGGGTTACGCGCCGGGCCGTCACCGGACCGCGTCCTGGTCGGTCTGGCCGTGCTCGGCCTGCTCGCCGCGGCGGCCAAGGATCGGCCGCTGGTGTGCGTGATCGACGATGCCCAGTGGCTGGACCGCGTATCGGCGCAGGTGCTCGCCTTCGTCGCGCGTCGAATGTTCGCGGAGTCGGTGGTCTGCGTGTTCGCGGTACGTGAGCCCAGCGACGCGGGTGAGTTGTCGGGGTTGCCGTTGATGAACCTCGTCGGACTCAGTGACAAGGATGCGTGGGCGTTGCTTCGCAGGGCGATCCCCGGCCCGCTGGACGAGCAGGTCGGTGGTCGGATCATCAGGGAGGCTCGTGGTAATCCATTGATGTTGCTGGAACTGTCGCGCGAGTTGACCCATACCGAGCTGGCGGGTGGGTTTGGGTCGCCGACCGCGCAGACACTCCCAGGCCGTGTCGAGGACCGCTTCCGGCGGCGACTGGAGCGCATGCCTGCGCAGGCGCGACGGCTGTTGCTGCTGGCGGCCGCCGAGCCACTCGGCGACCCGGCCCTGCTCTGGCGTGCGGCCGCGCGGCTCGCAGATGGCATCGGCCCGACCACCGGCGCGGTCGCCGCTGTGGATGACATCGTCGACTTCGATGGCCGGGTGCGGTTCCGGCATCCGCTTGTGCGATCGGCGGTGTATCGGGCAGCGTCGCCGGAGGAGCGCCGGGGGGTTCATCGGGCGCTGGCGGAGGCAACCGACGTCGAGGCTGATCCGGATCGGCGCGCCTGGCACCACGCGCACGCCACTGCGGAACCGGACGAGGGAGTTGCCGCAGAACTCGAGTGCTCGTCCGTACGCGCGCAGGCGCGCGGTGGCTTGGCTGCCGCCGCTGCCTTCCTGGAGCGGGCGGCCGCGCTCACCCCCGACTCCCGGCGCCGGGCCGAGCGTGCGCTGGCCGCCGCACGGACCAAACTGTTAGCCGGCGCACCCGAGCCCGCCCTGGCGCTGCTGGCCTCAGCCCAGGCCGGCCCGGTCGACGAACTACACCTCGCCCGCGTGGATCTACTAAGAGCCGAGATCGCGTTCGGCACCGATCCTGTTAACCTCGCCCCGCCGATGCTACTCAAGGCTGCCAGGCAACTCGAGCCGCTGGACCCCGGACTGGCCCGCGAGACGTATCTGCAAGCGTTGTCCGCAGCGATGGTTACCGTCCGTTCGGGCGAGGGAAGGCGTCTCGTAGAGGTCGCGGCCGCCACCCGTGCCGCGCCGCCCGCGCCAGTCGCTTCCCACGTCGTTGACCTCCTTCTCGATGCGCTGGCCCTCCACCTGACCGAGGACGCGCGGACCGCGGCACCGGCCATGCGGCGGGCGCTGGCTGTCTTTTCGAGCGATGCTGTCTCCGCCGCGGACAAGCTCCGCTGGCTATGGGCCGCCTCTTACCTCGCCATAGCTCTGTGGGACGAACGGTCTTGTCGTGAACTGGCGGACCACCACGTCCGTCTTGTACGCGAGGTCGGCGCGCTCGCCGTACTACCGCTGGCGCTGAGTACGCGCATCAACGTGCACATGCTCGAGGGTGAACTGGCCGAGGCGGCGTCGCTGAACGAGGAGATACACACAATCGTCGCCGCAGACGGTGTCCGGACCAGTTACGGACTCCTGGTGCATGCGGGCTGCGCCCTCGCTCTCGCCGCCTTACAGGGGCGGCGGGCCGAGGCTGAGCAACTGGCGAATGCCATGATGAGCGAGGCGACCTCCTGCGGCGAGGGAACCACGCTGGCGGCCAGCCAGTGGCTGAGAGCTGTGCTCTACAACGGCCTTGGCTGGTACGAGGAAGCCCGATCCGCCGCCCAACAGGCCAGCGCATACCACCCGTCGCCGGGAGCCGCAGCACATTGGGCGCCCGTCGAACTTGTCGAGGCGGCGGTCCGCAGTGGCGACCGTGAACTTGCCTCCCGAGCGCTCGATCTGCTCGCCCAGACGACCCGAGCGAGCCATACCGCCTGGGCCCGCAGCATCGAGGCCCGATCACGGGCGCTGCTCAGTGAAGGCCGGGAAGCCGACATTCTCTACCGCGAGGCGATCGACCGGCTTCAGCGGACCCGTTTGCGCGTCGACCTCGCACGCGCCCATCTCGTCTACGGCGAGTGGCTACGTCGCGAGCGCCGCCGACTCGAGGCGCGCGAGCAACTGCGCACCGCCTGCGAACTGTTCACAGCAATGGGCATGACCGGGTTCGCGGACCGGGCGCACCGCGAGCTGCTGGCCACCAGCGAAACGGCCCGCCGGCGTACGGTCGAAACCGGCGACCAGCTCACGCCTCAGGAGGCGCAGATTGTGAGGCTTGCCCGCAACGGTCTGACAAACAAGGAGATCGCCGGCCGCCTGTATGTTAGCCCTCGGACTGTCGAATACCACCTCCGCAAGGTCTTCGCCAAGCTGGGTATCAGGTCGCGCAACCAGCTTGACGTGGTTGCTTGACAAACGACGGCCCCGGGTTGGTTGACTATGGTGCGCGTTTTCGTCGAGCGTCAGCGACCTGGCGTGGCACCCAACGCGGCGATCACAAGAAACGCGGACAGGACCAGCGGCTCGTGGACGCCGTCAGGGTTGTATCGGAGGCACAGCTGGGACCAAGCAACCATCACGCCTAGGGTGGATCCGCGCAAAGGTGGCGGACGGCCGACACCCACCCGCTCGACTTGTGGCCAGCCCCATCGCTTGAGGCGTGGGCGGGAGCAACGTCACGGATTGACCGTGGCAGCCGGGCGTTTGGCCATGCTTCCCCGAGTCCCCCGGCCGTGCGCCATCGGTCATCGTCCTTATCGGCGCCCGAGGTGCGCCAAGCCTCCGAAATGTGTTCAGGACAGTCGCGGCAAAGCGAGCATGGGCGGATCAGGCCCGCCCGCTGGTCTTCCTCGCGGCGCTGGCGGACCGCTAGCGCTGGGCGGCCGGGTGTCGGCAGGCCGATCAGGGTCGCTTTGCAGGGCCGAGAGCCGTATCCAGCCGGGGGACGCGACCGCGTCGGCCCCGCCGGCGAACTGCGGGCCGCGCTTCGGCACGTAGAAACTGGGCGGAGGACCGAGCCACCGTTCGCGCCCAGTTGATTGGCGCCATTTCTCGACCCGGGCTGTCAGGCGCGGCCGGTGATGACCTCGTCGAGCAGCGCGGCCAGGTCGGCGGGCCGGGACAGAAACGGTGAGTGACTGGAGGACATCCGCCGTATGTTTCCCGCCCGGACGGCCATCCGCTCCTGCTCCGGCACGGGGATCGCCTTGTCTTGGTCCATGATGATGTAGGTCGACGGGATCTTGTGCCACGCCGCCACGCCGACGCGATCGGTGAACGCCCGCAGCCGCTGATCGACCAGCCGGCTCACGGCGTGCTCGGCCTCGGCGTCCGGCACGTCCGCGTAGAGCGAGTTCCGGGGATCGGCGATGATCGGGAACAGCCCCTCCTTATCCTCCGGCTCGGGCACGCCGTGGAAGCTGAACATCGACTCGTCCTGGTCCAGTTGGTACGCGGCCAGGTAAACGAGGTGTTGCACCTTCGGCAGGCCGGTGGCGCCCTCGCTGACCGGGATGCCGCCATACGAATGCGCGACGACGACAACTGGGCCGTCGATGTCCTCGATCGCCGCACGGACGACCGCGGCGTCGTCGTGCATACCGCCGCGCGGGTTCGGGCCCGTGGTGGGCAGTTTCACCGTCCGGCTCTGGTAGCCCCGGGCATCGAGTTCCGAACGTAGCCGGTCCCATGTCTCCGGTCGGTGCCAGGCGCCGTGCACGAGAAGCAGGGTGGGATGGTGAGTGCTCATTTGTATTTCTCCATCTACGGGCGGCGAGCATCGACGCACTTCCTTGAGGCAGTCGGTCAGGAATGTGTCGGAAAAGGGGCTTCGCACCACGCCTGGGATCGGTTTGTGCGAGACTCATGAGCAAAGGGTGGGGTTCGGCGGTGGCACCAATACCGGGGCGGTACTGTGGGGCGTGGCTGGGTATCGCGTCGAGCGGTCAGCTTGCGGGCATGCCCCGGCCAGTGACCGCCAGCGCCGGCTGATGCTGCGGCACGCGATCCGCGCCGAGCGCCTGGGCCTTCACAGCGGGGATGCCACGGATGCGAGTGCGTACGGCCAGCAGAGTTGTGCCTTGCATGCCATACGCACTCGCACCGCCCCCCCTATCTGGACGAGGCAGTTATCCCGGTGATCAGCGACCTATCGGTGCCGATGCGCCGGGTGCCGCTATACCGTGTGGGTCCAGGCTGCCTGCTGGCTTTCCTTGAGCATCTGCTCGACGGCAGCTGGTACGACGTTGCGGAACTTGCCGGTGTCGCTCGGCACGATGCGGATCATCGCATCGATCATTTCCTGCGGGTCAAGCTGTCCCTCGGGAACACCGATGAGGGCATCGAAGCCGGCCTGCACGTCGGCGCGCTTGTTGAAGTTCTTGCTGTCGTCCAGCCACCTGAACGCGGTCTCCGCCATCGTCTCGTTGTACCCGGTCAGGTACGCGCCCGGGTTCACGGTCTGGACCTTGATGTTGAACGGACGCAGCTCGCCGTCGAGGGCCTCTGCGAGGGATTCCAGCGCGTGCTTGGTCGACACGTACGGTCCGAATCCGGCCGGAGTGAACAGCCCGCCCATAGACGAGGTGAAGACGACCTTCCCCGGGCGACCCTCGTCGATGAACTTGCGGATGAATTTCTGCGCCAGGTTCAGCGGCGCGAACACGTTCGTTTCGAAGTTGTTGCGCAGCAGGTCGACCGGGATCTCGCTGACCGGTCCGGCCTCACCGATGCCGGCGTTGCTGAACAGCACGTCGATGTCGAACTTGAGCGCCGCCTCGACATCGTACGGGTCGCGGATGTCGAGCTTCTGGACTCGAAGGTTGCCCAGACCCAGGTCGGCGGCCTTCTGTCGCAGCGCGGTGACCTGGGGATAGATCTGCGTGGTGGCGATCACCTCGTGACCGGCCCGGGCCAGGCCGATGGCCGCTCCCTCGCCGAACCCGGAGCCTGCACCCGTGATGAGAATTCGCTTGCTGCTCAATTTTGTGTTCCCTTCCTCTGGTGTTTGACTCAAACCACTGCGCTGAGTGCTGCGGCCGCTGCTTGCGCGATCGCGTCGTCCTGGGCCACTGATCCTCCGGACACGCCAACCGCTCCGACGACATCATCGACGACGACCAACGGACGCCCGCCGGCGAACACAACCAGCCCGCCGTTGCTGTTCTCCAAGCCGAACGACGTTCCGCCCGGCTTGCAAAAATCGAAGAGCGCCTCTGAATGCATCTGGAACAGCGCCGACGTCCGGGCCTTACCCATTGCAATGTCGATGGAGCCCAACAGGGCGCTATCCATGCGGACGAAGGCCTTCAGGTTGGCCCCAGCATCCAGGACAGCGATGTTGACCGCGACCGACAACTCAGCCGCTCTGACGACGCCTGCGGTTATTACCCGCTCGGCCTCGTCCAACGAGAGCATTGACATGCCTGTAGTCAACGGCAGGGCGTTCAGGCGCGGAAGGGATGCGTTTTACCCTCGGACCGGCGCCACCCTAGGTGCGCCAGTACCACCCTTTGCTGCGCGCGACGAGGCGCTCGTGCTGCTCGTGCCCGACATCACGCCGATTGTCAGGTATACAGCGGGAAGAAGTTGAGCATCTCATAGGCGTCAGCGTGGACCAGTACGTTCGCCTCGAGCAGGGGCTGTTGCCGGATTGCACCTGATCGGGAGCCTTTCCACCCTGCGTTCGTCTTCGGCCGGCTACTCGATTTCCTCGCCGTGAACGAACCAGCGCGCGGTGCTCGGCGGCCCGGAAGCCGCAGAAACTACTACCTACGCTGGTCGTCCTACACCTGGCTTAGGTAACGAGACCCACAGCGACCGGGTGTCGTCCGGGTCGGCATGGTTATCGCGATGGCTGCCATTTTTCTAGGCGACATCGTGATGCCCGACGGCGGGCGGCGCGGTCGTGACGTGAACGTACGGCTGACCCTGGTGGTCGCGTACTCGTGGTGGGTGCGGTGCAGCTTGCCCTCTACTACCACGCGGCGGCGGAAAACCGGTGGTTGCGCACCGTTGTCATCTGGATCGCGATGACGTGGTTGCGTGGGGCACCGACGACCTGGACACGGTGCGCGGGTAGAGATGGAAGACCGCACTCGGCGGCAAAGGTCGTTGCGCCGGCGAGTCACAGCAGATCAAAGGCGCCCGTGGGGCGCTGTGACGCAATCCCGGGAGCCTGTCCGAGAGGAATGCCACCCTGGCGTCGATCCAGGCCAGCAACATAGCCGCCGTACCGGGCCTATATGCAAGGAACCAGTTCCGGCAGGTCGTCGCGGTCAAAGGGGTACTGACCCGCTGCGGCCGCGGCTGCTACACCTCCATGTTTGTCACCACGGCCGACCTCCACCGTGGCGGACTCTGCCACCACTCCCTGGGCGATCATGAAAGCCACCCAAGAAAACGTCAGTAGCCCCACTCCTACCGAATGACGGCGATGGGGCAGTCGGCGTGGTGCAGGCCCGTGTGACAGATCGAGCCGAGGAGCAGGCCGGTGAAGCCGCCTCGCCGCGGGCACAGACGATGAGCAATTGTGCCGTCTCGGACTCGGTTCCCCGTTCGACGTTGGCACGCCGTTGTCGTGCACCGGCGGCAGCAGGTTCAGCGCCTGCTGGCCGCATATGTTGCCTGGCCAGCGGCCTGGCGTTATCGGGTGGGCGGCGCCTGCCGTTGATCCCGAAGGGGTGGGGCACGTACCTGTGGTTTCGGGGCCCTACCCCGGAATCCCGCAGTGTCAGATCCGCCACCGGAATCCCCTGAGCCGGGTGCGGCCCGAGGGGCGGAAGCCTGGCGACGCGCGGCGCGTGCGGCCGGGCCGACGAAGTCCGGCGAGCCGGTGCCGAGTAGCGGTCCGCGCTGCTGGCATGACCACGAGCGTCCTGCAGTGCCGAGGCGAGAGCCACTGCCGCCGGCAGCGTGCGAACATCGTGACGAGCCTGCTATGGGGCGGGGCTGACGGTCTCCCACAGTTCATTGAAGGCGATGCTGTCGTAGAAGGCTGTGCCGTCGATCACCTTGCCGTTTTCAAGGGTCATGAACCAGGCGTAGGTATTCCGGTATGTCGTACCGGCACCGGTGATGCCTTCACCGTCCCACACCACAGCGACCGTGCGCTGCTCGTCGTCGGCGTAGATGGCGCGGATGGTGACCGGGCGGAAGGGTGCGTCTGTGCTGAATCGGGCGCCGAAGGGGTGCAGAACCTCGTGGACGAACTGCTCAGTACTGTCGTATGTGCCGGAGGCAGCCGATCTGCCGACAATCTCCCAGCGCATGTCGGGTGCGAAGATGCTCGTGATGTATCCGGTCCCGGCCGTCCACGCGGCGAAGGCGTCGGCGACGATCTCGTGGTTGGATTTCATGTGCTGGTTTCCTTCGGCTCGCGGATCAGATGAGGTCGTGGAGGGTACGGGACGTGATCTCGTGCAGGCGGTCCTGCGTCGCCCGATCGGACGCCTGCGGGTTGGGCGGCTGGGGGTTCCGTTCGTCGTAGTAGGTGCCATTGTCATCGCGGCGGAAGGCGACGTACCGGAGGTTGGCCGCCGCATGTTCGGGCCGATCGCCGGCGATGGAGAACATGGCGTGCAACAGCCGGGTCGAGATCACCCCCGGGTGCATGCTGACGACGTCAAGTGACCGGCTGGGTCGATGCGCGGCCAACCAGCAGGAGTAGGCGACCAGCGCGAGCTTGGAGTGCGCGTACGCGGTCGATGGCGAGTATGCGTGGCGGGCCAGGTCGAGGTCGTCCAGGAGCAGCGCCGCTGAAAGGTGCGTGGCGGATGCGACGTTGACGATCCGCCCTGCATAACCGTCACCGACCAAGTCGATGAGCCTGGTCGTCAGGAGGACCGCAGCCAGGTAGTTGGTCTGGAACGTGACCTCCGCGCCGGCCCCACTGACCGTCCGGGTGGGCGGCCCAGGCCGCGCGGCATTGTTGATGAGGAGGTCGATCCTGTCGGTGGCCGAACGGATCTGCCGGGCGAGCCTCACGACCGTGGCGAGGTCGCTGTAGTCGGCCGTGAAATAGATCAGCTCGGCATCGGGACGCATCGTCGACCGCACCGTATGCAGCAGGTCCGCGACCTCGTGCTCCTGTTCCAGGCCGTGGAGGATCAGACGACCGGCTCGGTCTGCGATCGTCAGCGCGGTGGCACGGCCGATCCCGGTTGTCGCGCCAGTCAACACGATGTTCGTGTCGCGGATCGCATCCACCTTTTCGGCGCGTCCGACAATCGGGTGTGTTCGCACGGCTCGGCCTTCCAACGCGTCCCTGATCTCGTGATTCCGTCCTCGATGCTCGTCCTCCGACAGCGCCGAGGCTACCTCCGCTGACCTGGCTGGGCGACGTGGTTCCGTCATCCGCCGTGCCGCTGCCAGCGTCGCCTGGCCACGTTGCCAATCGCATCCGTACAGGCCCTAGCCTGGGTGATTCACGGTGATCGCCGGGCTGCGCTGTTGGTCGGCCTGTAGATGAGCGGAGGTGCCTACCCTGCAAGGAAACCTGTGATTGCGACATCTACGGGTTTCTCTTCGATGGGGCCACTTCCGAGGTGCAGCTTACGGCGTGGTCGAAGGATCTGCGGGCCACCGCGGGCGGGTCGGGTGTGGTGCCGCACGTCGGTGCGGCGCTGCCGCGGTTGCTGGCCGATCGGGCCAGGCTGACTGGGGCGCTGTCGGCGGGGCTGGCCGGTGGCCGGTGGCCGGTGGCCGGTGGCCGGTGCATGATAGGGGTCGGGCCCTGGTCGATCTGGCAGCGATGATCATTGACGGCGGCGAGGCGAATCGCGGACATCGGTGCCAATGCCCGCGTCAGGGTCGGCCGATCTGCATCGCGCGTTTGGTACCGCGCGGCAATCACGAGCAAGGTGGACAGGGCAGCGGCTCGGGGACGGGCACATTCCGGGTCCAGGTCCGTGCAGGCTTCGGCTGAATCGATGCCCGCCCGACACCACCGTAGCGTCGACCAACCACATCGGCAGCTGCGCCCGCCCCGCTCGGCGACGGTTAGGGCCCATCCGACGGCCGGCCGAGCGTCCGGGCCGCGTGGCGGTCGACCGCCAGCATCGCCACCACGACCGCGACCACCGCAGCCAGGTGTAGCCCGGCGTTTACGGCGACACCGATCGGCATCATGGCGAGCACCGCGACCGCCGTGACGAGCCTTGTGCGTACGGGAACAATGCGCAGCGAGTGGCGGATCTCGGCGATCCCGGCGAGGAACACGACGACGCCTCCGGAGAGCGCCAGCGCTGCTGCCGAGGTAGACGGATGGCCCGGGTGCGCCACCACCGAGTGAATACCCGCGGCGGCGATCACGACGCCCAGCATGAGCGGTACGTGCGCGAAGCCCATCCGCAGCGCCAGCCGCGCCCGCGGGCCAGGCTCGGTGACGGCCAGCGCGGCCTCGGTGCCGCCGGCGTCAGTGAAGTATGCCGCCCACAAGGCGACGGGCAACGCCAGTGCCAGGACCACAGCCGCGACGATGCCTGCGGTGAGGTGCTCGCCGTCCACACCCATCCCGATAGCCACAACTGATTCGCCCAACGCGATGATCACAAGAAGCCCATGCCGCTCCACGAAATGCGCAGGTTCGATCCGGAACGAGGAGACCAGACTCATCCAGGACAGGCGCGGCACCAAGTAGGGAATGACCATCTGCAGCGCGAGCGCGGCCATCCACAGCCCGTACCTGACGGTGCCGTGGGCTAACCCGCCAGCGAGCACCAGCGAAGCTGAGCCGAGGTTGTACGCCGCCAGCCGGCGGAGGGCCCTGCCGAGGTCGGCCTGGGTGAACATGAGCAGGTGCACGCAGATCACTACGAGGTAGCCCATCGCGAAGACGAGCCCGGTTTCCCCGAAGGCGTGTGGCATTCCTACGGCGGCGATGAGGAAGCCTGCCATCGCCGTGAACAGCAGCAGCTTCTGCACCGGTTGCTGAGGCGGCACATGGTTGGGCAGCCACACGTACCCGTCGAACATCCACCACAGGATCCCGAAGAGCAGTAGAACTCGGCCCACCCCGGTGAGCGAGAGGTCCGCCTCGAGCATCCGGGTGAGCTGGGTCAGGGTCAGGACGAAAACGAGATCGAAGAAGATCTCGACCATCGTCACCCGATTGGCCGGCGCCCGGTGTGCGTTGCGCCACTGCCAAGCCGTACGTACCTGCGTCATGGTGGGTGGGCTCTCTCCGTAGGGCTGACCAAATGTGCCTTTCCCCGCAAGTAGCGGATGACGACCATTATGCGACTGTGGCTGTTGGCGGTTGGCCTCGCATCCGTGAGGCCCTAGCCGTGCATCACCAGTGAATGGGTGTGTGCGAGGGCTGTGCCGGGCTGGCGAAGGCACCTGTCCGTGTCCGTATGGTCAGTCATCGCCTGCCCGCGTCCGCTGCGCCGGACGGCACAAGGATGGCGGCCAGCCCAACGCTAGGGCTGTTACGGATGCGAACGGCGCCCAGGCTGGGCCACCTTATCGGTGGCCATCCGGCGGTCAGGTTCGCCGGCCGGACGGCTACGGCTGGGCGGCGGCCGGGACGACGTCGTGCAGGCGCCGTCCGCAACGGGTGTGACGATCGCCTCCCTGGGCAGCCGCAGCCGCCGAAAGATCCGCAAGGCGTCCCTGGGCAGCCACGATGCGTGTCGCCCTGCCCTCGGCCGTGGCGAACGCGACGTCCATGGCACTCTCTCGTCGATCCAAAGACGAGTTGTGGAACAAAAGATCTGAGCTAAGACCTTATGTAGGACGAACGATGGTAGAGGGAAGTGGGGCAATGTCTGATTATGGCCACGATCTCCTGTTCGGCACGTTCGTCACACCAACGGCGCAGGCGCCGGGCCAGGTGGTGGCGCTGGCCGAGCTGACCGAGGCGGCGGGCCTGGATCTGGTCACCTTCCAGGACCATCCGTACAACCCGGACTTTTTCGACACGTGGACATTGTTGAGCTGGGTCGCCGCCCGCACACGGCGGCTGCGGGTTTCCGCGAACGTGCTGAACCTGCCGTTGCGCCCACCGGCGGTTCTGGCCCGGGCCGCCGCGAGTCTGGACCTGCTCTCCGGTGGCCGGTTCGAACTCGGTCTCGGAGCTGGCGCCTTCTGGGACGGCGTCGAGGGCATGGGTGGTCGCCGACTCACCGCGGGACAGGGCGTGACAGCGCTGCGCGAGGCGATCGAGATTCTGCGTGGTGTCTGGGATGACACCTCGCCCGGACTACTGCGCAGCGACGGCAAGTACTACCGGATTCCTGGTATGCGACGCGGCCCGGCGCCGGCCCACCACATCAACATCTGGCTCGGCGCCTATCAGCCCCGGATGCTGGCGTTGACCGGCCAGACCGCCGACGGCTGGCTGCCGACCCTGGAATACCTCCGGTCACCGGACCGCAACACTGCCAATCGCCTCATCGACGAGGCGGCGGTGGCGGCGGGACGTGATCCGCGACAGATCCGTCGGCTGCTCAACCTGTTCCAGGTCGACATCTCATCCAACAGCAGGGGGTTCCTCCAGGGCCCGCCCGAGCAGTGGGTCGACCAACTCCTCCCGCTCGTACTCCAGGAGGGGTTCACGGCCTTCCTGATCGGCCGCGACGACCCGCGCCTGATCCAGACCTTCGGACAGGAGGTCGCCCCCGCGCTGCGGGAGGCGGTCGCCCGCGAGCGGGCGACCGCCGGAACTCCGACCGGGCCTGCCCGGTCGAGCGTCGCTCTGGCCAAGCGCCAGCCCGGCATCGACTACGACGGCCTGCCCACGACGCTAGCCAGGCAGGCCGTCGAGCCCGGCGACCCGGACTACGATCGGGTGCGGCACAACTACACCCGCCCGGGGTCACCGGCGCTGGTGCTACGCCCAGGCACCGCCGCCGAGGTGGCCGACGCGCTGAGCTACGCCCGCAGTCAGGTTGTGTCGATCTCGGTACGCAGCGGCGGGCACGGCATCAGCGGCCGCTCCACCAACGACGGCGGCATCCTTATCGACCTGTGCCGACTCGACAAGGTGGAGGTACTCGACCGGGCGAGCCGGCGGGTTCGCCTCGAACCAGGCGCCCGATGGGGCGACGTCGCCCAGGCCCTGGCCCCATACGGCCTGGCGATCAGCTCCGGTGACTACGGCGACGTCGGCGTCGGCGGGCTCGCCACCACCGGCGGGATCGGATACCTGGCCCGTAGCTACGGCCTCACCATCGACCACATTCTCGCCGCCGAAATCGTCCTCGCGAACGGCACCCTCGCACGCGTCGATGCCGCGAATCACCCCGACCTGTTCTGGGCGATCCGCGGCGCTGGCGGCAATTTCGGCATCGTGACCGCTCTCGAAATTGAGGCGTACGAGGTCGACTCCGTCGTCTACGCCCACCTCGCCATCGACGCGTCCGACACGGCTGAGGTGTTGCGGCGTTGGGGACGGCTGGTCGAAAACGCGCCGCGGGAACTCACCAGCTTTCTGTCCATCTACCCGAGCCGTCGACGCACGAGCCCGGTCGCCCAGGTGACCCTGGTTTATGCCAGGGACGACGTTGATGCGGCCCAGGCCGCGCTGACCCCGTTTCTGGAGATCGGTCCGGTCCTTGACCAACAGGCACAACTGGCACCGTACGCGGCGATCGTCGCACCACCCCACAACCGACACCACGGGCAGGGCATCGAGAACACCCACAGCGGGCTGCTACACCACATCACCACCGAATCGGCGGCCACCCTGCACACCATGGTCCACTCCGGCGACGTGCTCGCCGTCCAACTCCGCTCGGTCGGCGGCGCGGTCAACGACGTACCTCGTGACGCGACCGCCTACCCGCACCGGACGCAGAACTTCTCGGTACTCGCCGCCACCTCGCCGGAGCACCTGCCACAGCTCGACAAGTACTGGGCCGAGCTGTACCCGCAGCTCGACGGCATGTATCTCAGCTTCGAAACCGACACCGACCCGAAGCGGCTGCTGGATGCGTTTCCCGAACCTACCCTCGGCCGGCTCCGGCAACTCAAGGCCACTTACGACCCCGACAACGTCTTCAACCGCAACTTCCCCATTCCGCCGGCAACACCCGCCGGTGCGGGAAAGGAGACCGACCATGCCGATTGAGATCGGGCTGATCACGTTCGGCGAGCTGACTGCCGATCCGACCACGGGCCGGCTGCCCGAACCCCGTCAGCAGCTGCGTGACCTCGTTGAGCTCGCCGAGGTCGCCGACCAGGGCGGCCTAGACGTGATCGGCGTGGGGGAGCACCACCGTTCTGATTTCGTCGCGACCGCGCCACCGGTGGTTCTGGCGGCGATGGCCGAGCACACCGCTCGGATCCGGCTGAGCAGTGCCGTCACGGTGCTCAGCTCCGACGACCCGGTCCGGGTCTGGGAGCAGTTCGCCACGCTCGATCTGCTTTCCGGCGGCCGGGCGGAGATCATCGCCGGTCGCGGTTCGTACACCGAATCCTTCCCGCTCTTCGGCTACGACCTCACCGACTACGCGGACCTGTTCCGCGAGAAGCTCGACCTGCTTCTGAGGATCCGTGAGGCGAACCCGCTCACCTGGTCGGGCGGGCGCTTCCGCCCGCCGCTGCGTGAGGCGGACATCGCCCCGCGAGCGGTGCAGGAGGAGTTGCCGGTTTGGGTCGGGGTGGGCGGGACGCCGACCTCGGCGATGGACACGGGTGACCGAGGACTGCCCATGATGCTCGGCGTGCTGGTCGGCGCCGTCGACCAGGCGTCGCGCAACGTTGAGCTCTACCGGCGGGCGGCCGAGCGGGCCGGACACGACGCGGCCGGCCTGCGGGTCGGGTTGAGCGTGCAGGGGTACGTCGGTACAACCAGCCAGGAAGCGCGTCGGACCATGTATCCGTACTTCACCGCGGGGTTTCGGGACAACAACCATCAGCGCGGACATGGGTTTGTGCTCAGTCCGGAGCGGTTCGACACGTTCACCGGGCCACGGGGCGCCCTGGTCGTGGGCAGCGCGCAGGAGGTGGTTGACAAGGTCGCCGCCTACCACGAGGTGTACGGCATCAGCCGGCTGATGCTGCACGTCGGCTTCGGCGGCATGCCTCGAGCACAACTGCTCGGAGCCGTCGAGCGACTCGCCAACGACGTGGCCCCGGTGCTCAGGCGCGAACTCGCCGTCCCGACCTTTACCTACCCCGGAAGTTTGGCGAGCCTACCCACGAGGGAGACCGAACGGGTATGACCACCGCTGCCGGATCCGACCACGGCGGGGCCGCCGGTTCGGGTGCTGTCCGCCACGGACCCCGGCGGATTGGCGGCCGCGGCCGATCGCCACCGCCTTCGGTGGCTGTCGACCTGCGGCGTACGTCAAAAGGTTCCTTACTACTACACCGACCGGCGGGGTACGCGATTCAACGCAGCGCTGGCGCCACTTCGAGCCCTAGCCGTATCAAATTCTCACAGTAAGGTAGGAAATTATCATCAATCTGGATCTTCCACTTCCGGACAAGAGTGATCCGGTCTGGAGCGCTGCCAACGGTTTCGTGGTGCGCAGCTCCGAGGGAATCACCAAACTGATCAATGGTGGTCAGGAAACCTTCACCGTCAAGGCCACGGGCAAGCAGACCGACGGCAAGCTCAGCTTGATGGAGGGTGAGGTCTCACCCGGGTTCGGCAACCTGCCGCACGCCCACGGGGCCGAGGATGAGGCGTTCTATGTCGTCTCTGGCGAGTTCAAATTCATCAACGGCAACCAGACCTTCGACGCCGCCGCCGGCGACTTCATCTACATTCCCCGTGGTACGCGGCACGGCTTCAAGAACATCAGTACGGAGCCGTCCAGGCTGCTTGTCTTCTACAGCCCGGCGGGCGCCGAGGAATTCTTCCTGAAGTATGGAGAGGACCCGGACCCCTCCGGCAAGCTGCCACCTCACTGGAGTGAGGAGAAGTTCTCCGCGCTGGCGGATGCGTTGACCGCTCACCACATGATCCTTCTTCCGGACAGCAACGACTGGAAGTAACGGGTATACCTGCCACAGCCACGGCGACACGCCTGCCCCGCGTTGAGCCGGTGTGCGGTCACGGCCCGATCGGGTCGGGTCGTGACCGCATCCGGCACCGCATTCCAACCGGTGACGTGCACCAGTCTTCAGAGTCACGGCGGCGAGCCGTGCGTCGCCGCCCCCGGCCCCCTGCGTTCGGTGGTTCCGATCCGTGCCGTTCGGCCGAACGAGCCGCCGAGGTGTCTGCGGCGAACCGGCGGGGCGGGTGTCTGTTGATGCAAACCGGCCCGGGCGCACCTATGTCAGCCTCACCGGCTCGGGGCCGTCCATCTGTAGCAGCCCCTGCACTCCGACCATGGTCCGAGCGGCACCGAGAGTTGACTGGTGACCGTCCGCCGGGACCCACAGATGCGAGCGGCGTCCCCACGGCCAGAATCACCCCGTGACGTGCTCGGCCTCGCGCTCGACCGGCGGCCGCGAGCCCGAGCGACGAGCTGTCGGAAGCCAGCTTCGACGCGCATCCACACCCGCGCCACCGACCGACTGGCCTCCTATCGCACTTCACCTACCAGCGGTCGACGGCTCAGGAACTGTGGGAAAGCCGTTCATTTCTGATAGATCCGAATAATGACCCACGGCCGTCCGGGTGGCCCGGGTCAGTCGACGAAGGGCAGCATCCGAGGACGAGTCAAGGACCACACTGTAGGTGAAGAGTGTGTGATTGGGTTCGTCCGGAACGTCGAGGCGTTTACTGTGCAACACGATCTCACCGACCAGGGGATGACGGTAGCGACGTCGGCGATCCCAGCCCGGATCAACCTCATGACCCGCCCAGACCCGGCGGAATTCGGAACTTGTCGCGGTGAGTTCGTCGACGAACGCGGCGACAGTCGGATCGTGGGGATGGCGGGCGACGTCGAAGCGCAGCATGGCGACCGCCTCGTAGGCCGCGGCGCTCCAGTCCGCGCAGGCCAGGTTGCTCGCCGGACCCGACAGTAGCCAACGTAGGTAGTTTCCGTGGGCTTCCAAGCCGTGGAAGAGGGCGCGTGCGGGCTCGTTGACGGCGAGGAGTTCGAGTAGCCGCCCGACGACGATCGCCGGTGTGGAGAGGTTGTCCAGCAGTAGCCGCATTCCGTTGCTCAGTTGCGGGTCGCCGGTCCTGGACGGGGTTGCACGAGCGCGAGTGGCCGAGGCCTGGACGAGCGTGCACAGATACGCGTACTCGGTGGGTGTGAGCCGCAGAATCCTGGCGACCGATTCCAGCAACGCGCTCGACACGTTCGGGCAACGGCCCTGCTCGAAGCGGACGTAGTAGTCCACGCTGATCCCCGCCAGTTGGGCCACCTCCTCGCGCCGGAGACCGGGAACACGGCGGCGGTTCGCCCCCAGCGGCACGCCCGCGTCTTCCGGCGCCACCCGTGCCCGGCGTGAGCGGAGGAAGTCCCTGAGCATCGCGTTGCTCCTCATCGCGACCACCGCACGGCGGCGCAGGGTGGTACTGGGATACCTATGGTCGTGGCGGTACCAGGGGTGAACTCACTCCTTCCACGGTTCACGGCCATGACGTCAACTACACGCATGTCAATGCTCTCGTTGAATGCCGAACAAATATTGGCCACCGGCGTCGCGAGGGCGACCGAGATGTCGATCTCGGTTAACATCAACGTCCTGGATGCCGGCGTCAACCTGGACGCCTTCGCCTGTACGGATGAGCCGTTGTTCGGCTTCATCAACGTGGAGATGAGCAAGGCCCGAACGTCGGCGTTTATCCAGAACTCGGAGGATCTCTTCGACTTCTGCAGGCCGGGCAGAACGTCATTCGTCCTGGCGGACAGCAACGGCGGGGTGGTCGGGTTTGCCAGCGGACGTCCACTGGCCGTCGATGGTGACGTCGTCGGCTCGGTCGACGGCTCCGGAGGGTCGGTTGTCCAGGATGACGCGATCGCGCGAGCAGCGGCCGCCGCGCTCGGCGCGCTTATGGTCTGAGTCGAACAGTAAGGAAAGGAGGTAAGGGGACGAGCAGCGAGTGCAATCTGGTCACGGTGGTGGGTTCGGGATTCGGTGGGAGGGCGGCCGTCGGCTTGGTCCAAGCGGGTCATGAGGATATCGCCACAGTGCGGATCTGCCCGCAGACAACCGCGTTGCGGAAAGAGGCCGCCGAACTGGACCTGCAGAGTCCGCGCGTCGAAGAGCTCGACATTCTCGATCCCCACGATGTCGAGGCGGCACTCATGTAGGAGATCAGCGTGCTGTACAGCAACACCGGCGTCGGCGAGGCCGGGCCGGTGAGCTGAATTCCGGTCGAGCTGCTGTGCAAGAATTGCGAGACAAATATGTTCGGGCCGCTGTTGCTGGCTCAGAGGTTCATCCGTAACATCATCAACGAGGGGCGACCGGGGAAGGTGGTCTTCACCTCGTCCGTGGGCGTGCTGTTCACCACAGCCGACTTTGGGCCGTAGGTTTCGACCAAGCACGCGCTGGAGGCCCTCGCCGAGGCGCTCGATGGCGAGATCTGTCCGTTCAACATCAAGATTCGGACCATGATCCCGGGTGCCAGCCGGAGCGCCGTCGCCGACCGAGGTGCTCGTCTCGTTTGGATATGAAAATGGTGCGAGTGTGTGTGGCATGCAGACAGCGTCCCTGCTGGCGGCATACACTCGCATCCGTTGACTCCCCAGCGAGGACGCCCCGACCACCTGGTGGAAGCGCGCGGGTTGGGATCAGCCATGCCCCGGCCTTTACGGGTCAGCAACGCGTCCAGATTGCCACGCAACGCGACACTGGGACTGGGTGAACCGTGTACCTGCCGAAAATGTCGTCCGGGCAGGTCAGGTCGTATGTTCGTATTCGTGCAGGATGCCGCCGAGGCGGTCACGACGACGGATGTTCAGGCGGTCGAGCCTGTGCGGGTCGGTGATCGGTTCGGGTAGCGGTGTGAGTGGTCGGCCGTTGGCGATGCGCTGATGCGGGCGGTGCTCGTTGTAGAAGATCTCGTACTCGTGCAGCGCATGCAGTAGGTGCCGCTGGTTAAGGATCAGTGTCCGGTCGAGGAGTTCGCGGCGGCAGGTCCGTACCCAGCGTTCCATGATCGCGTTCATCCGGGGTATCCGGACGCCGGTGCGTACCACGGTGATGCCGGCGTCGGTGAGAATCGTGTCGAACGCGGCCGGATACTTGCCGTCCCTGTCGCGGATCAGGTACTTCACCGGGCAGCCCGCGTCTTCGAGGTCCATGACCAGGTTGCGGGCGATCTGGGCCACCCGCGCCGCGGTCGGGTGCGCGGTCGCACCGAGGATCCGGATCCGGCGGGTGGCATGGTCGATGACCGCGAGGACGTAGAGGCGGGCCCCGGTCAGCGTGGTCGTCTCGAAGAAGTCGGCGGCGATGACGGCCTGTGCCTGGGTGCGCAGGAACGTGGCTCACGTGCTGGTGGTGCGTTCGGGTGCCGGATCGACACCCGCTTGGTGGAGGATCTCCCAGACGGTGGACGCGGCGACCTTGACGCCCAGTACGAGCAGTTCGCCGTGGATCCTGCGGTATCCCCAGGTGCTGTTCTCCCGGGCCAGGCGCAGGACCAGCCGGCGGACCGACCGGACGGTTCGTGGCCGTCCGGCCTGGTGGGGCCGGGAACGCCGGGCGTGCCGGCGAGCGGTCAGATCCCGGTGCCAGCGCAGGACCGTGTCCGGTCTTACCGGTAGCCGCAGGTGGTTCAGTACGCCGCGCGGTAGCGGGTGTAGTAGGGCTGCCAGCCACGCCCGGTCGGCTGGGGTGAACCGGACCCGGTCACTGTGCGGTTGTCGTTGCAGGACCATGATCTGGTGCCGCGGTGCGAGGATCTGTGTGTCCTTGTCGCGGTCACTCATCGGCAGCAGCCGTGGTAGGGCGAGCGTATTGGTGACGCCGAGGTACGCCAGTCGAAACAGCACGCCTCATCGTCGCGCAGTGCTCGACGCGGACGGGACATCGCGATCCAGCCGAGAGGTTTCGCGTCTCCACCGGCGGCTTCCAGGTCGATCAGTGTCGAGGTGCTCCGGACGCCACCGCAGGCGCCCCGGCGAACACGTTCGCGGAGCGCTGGGTAAGCACGGTCCGGCGGGAATGCCTGGACCGGATCCTGATCTACAACACCCGGCACCTGCTCGCGGTGCTCGGCGCCTACCTCACGCACTACAACGGGCATCGGCCGCATCAGGGCCGCGGACAACTCCACCTGATCGAGACACGGCCCCAGCGCCGGTGACCGATCTGGGTGCCGTCCGAGTACGGCGCAGGAGGGTGGTCCACAGGTTGATCAACGAGTATGAGCAGGCCGCATAGCCGGAACCGAGTTATCGAACAGCACAGGCATGGCCAGCCCGAGCCGTACGGGACAGTCCCCTTCCCACCGAAGGGAACCCCTCCATCCGACAGCCAAACCCCACACCGCAGCACCACAATCCCCCCGTGCCCGCGAACAGGTTGCCCTCGTGGCGTGACCGGCGTCGAGAAGCTCAGCCGATGCGGCCGACACCGCCGAACAGGTAGACCTCTGGTTCGTCGGACTCCGGGTCGGGGCGCCAGCGCGAGCACGTGACGACGCCGGGCTCCAGCAGGTCCAACCCGTCGAAGAAGCGTTCGAGTTCCGTCTTCGTCCTGGCGCGGATCGGCGTGCCGCCGCGCTCGGTGGTTTCCCGCATCACGCGCAGCATCGGCTCGCCGTGGATCTCCGCGGTGGAGTGGGTGAGCACCAGGTAGCTACCGGCGGGCATCGCCTGCACCAGCTGCGCGACGGAACCGTACGCCTCGTCGTCGTCCATGAGGTGGTTGACGACGCCGAGGAGCATGAGTCCGATCGGCTGCGAGAAGTCGAGCGTCTGCCGCGCGGACGCGAGTATCGTCTCCGGCTGCCGCAGATCGGCTTCGACGTAGTCGCAGCTGCCTCCCGGCGCGCTGGTCAGGAGTGCTCGCGCATGCACCATGACGAGCGGGTCGTTGTCGACGTAGACCACCCGGCAGTGCGGGTCGAGGGACTGCGCGACCTCGTGGGTGTTGTCCGCCGAGGGAAGGCCGGTGCCGACGTCGAGGAACTGACGGATGCCGGCATCCTCGACGAGAAACCTGACCACTCGCTTGAGGAACGCTCGCTCGGCCTTGGCCCCGATGGGGATGTCCGGAATGTGTGCGATCACCTCGTCGCCGGCGGCGCGGTCGACCGCGAAGTGATCCTTGCCGCCGAGCCAGTAGTTCCAGATCCGCGCCGAGTGCGGGACCGTGGTGTCCAGTTTGGAGTTTGAGGCGTACTCCTCATCCTCGGGCATGGAGGCATTCTGCCGCATCGACGGCGCGGTGATGCGAGTGGGGCAGCGCTCCGACGGCATGGCGGGCTCCAGCTGGGTGCCCGGGTACGGCAACTGCGTGAGGCCCACCAGGGTATCGATCGATATCGAACGGTCCGGTAGGCTGCTGGTCCAGCCTGCGGCAATGATCAATGCGCTAGTGTTCTGTCTCAGTTTTGGCTTGCCGCTTGCTGGAGAGCGACTCGTCCACGTCGGACCTTGGCCAGGATTGATTCGGCGGTGGCGGTCCAGACGAATGGTTTCGGGTCGTCGTTGTGCACGCGTAGGTAGT
>NZ_JBDPLT010000007.1:0-249387 GCF_039871775.1 Plantactinospora sp. B5E13 | reverse complement strand
CTCCGTGCAGATGGTTGTCTTGGTCGATAACCCATCTACCGGAGACCTCACCGCATCCCGGTCACCGACACGCCCAGCCGATCTACCTCACAGCCAGGACCACAGGGCACTTATGACACACGGCCTAGGTGCGGTGGTCATCCCGCTCCTCATATAGTGAAGGCCGCTTCCCCGCAGAGGAAGGGTTCGCATGGCGAGCGGTGACACCAGCGAGGAACTGCACCTGACAGGGGAGAATATCGTCTCCCCTCACTCGGCTATACGAAGTGGCACAGGCATCGTAATACCCGTTAGGGTGTCGCTGGATGGCGCGTATCGACCTGCTCAGCTTGCTTTTGCGAGAGCGGTTCAAACGTATTCAGAGAGGCTCGCTATCGAGAGTGCCAATCAAGAGGCCTCCGAGAGGGCGCCGGGTGCCAGCAGCACAGAAATTACAGAATCTGCCGTAATTCGAGCCCAAGAGGCATTAGATAGAAAAGTGGCCCTGCAGGTGAGGAAGCGGAGTCCGTTTGATCCCTATGCGCTCGCCGGTAGTCCCATGTTCTCTGGTGCGACAGGCGTGATGGGAAGCTACTTGCATAGTCCGCTTCAAATTGCGGCGTTCGCGACATTGGCCTTGTGTGCCGCCGTCTGCATCCTTCACCTAGCGAAGCGGGGGATGAAGTGACAAGACCGTGGCAGTATCGGGCTCTCGCGGTTATTACGACCGTTATTCTGGTAGTATTCGTCCCGTTGCTTGCTAACCTCGTTACGGCAGATCTGACACTGTTGGAACGATCGTCTTGGATTGCCGGGCTTCTGGGCGTCCTTGTTGCGGCTTATTCTCTGCTCATTGGTAGTCGTGGAATCAAGTCGACGCTTGAGCCGGAAGAGACTAGGGAACAAGTAGCGATACGTCTTATTCGAGCTTTCGCGTCCATAGAAAAGCTTGCACTGAAAATCCATGGACGAGACACTGAAAGATCTCCTCAAACTTCACGTGCCATCTCCTTGCGGCAAGTCCGGAAGATCATGTTGGAGATGGGAGTTTGGGGGGATGCCGACATTATTAGCTTCGACATTGCGGTTCGCGCCCGGAATGCGGTTGTGCACGGTGACATTGAGGGGATCGACTCACTTGACCTGAGGTATGCGGCAGAGAAAGCGCAGCAGTTGCTCTCGAAGGTTGAGCGCTGGAGCGAGGAGGTAGTGGCGGCTGAGCGCTCCTACCGCAGGGCCGCGAGCGCAGGTGACTTACACGCATTGTTCGACCTTGCCGGCCTGCTGATGAAGCGTGGCGATATTGAGGAGGCTGAGGCGCTGTACCGCCAGGCCGTTGACGCCGGTGACGTGGCCGCCGTCTACAGCCTGGCGCTCCTGTTGGCCAGGCAGGGTCGGGATGAGGAGGCTGAGGCGCTGTACCGCCGGGCCATCGAGATCGGTGACGTGGCCGCCCCCTACAACCTGGCGAACCTGCTAGACGAGCAGGGTCGGGACGAGGAGGCTGAGGCGCTGTACCGCCGGGCCATCGACGCCGGCGACGTGTCCGCCCTGAACAGCCTGGCGAACCTGTTGGCCAGGCAGGGTCGGGATGAGGAGGCTGAGGCGCTGTACCGCCGGGCCATCGACGCCGGTCGCGTGCCTGCTCTCTACAGCCTGGCCGTCCTGTTGGCCAGGCAGGGTCGGGATGAGGAGGCTGAGGCGCTGTACCGCCGGGCCATCAAGGCCGGTGACGTGGCCGCCCCCTACAACCTGGCGAACCTGTTGGCCAGGCAGGGTCGGGATGAGGAGGCTGAGGCGCTGTACCGCCGGGCCATCAAGGCCGGTCGCGTGCCCGCCCTGAACAGCCTGGCGAACCTGTTGGCCAGGCAGGGTCGGGATGAGGAGGCTGAGGCGCTGTACCGCCGGGCCATCGACGCTGGTCACGTGCCCGCCTTGAACAACCTGGCGAACCTGCTAGGCGAGGGCGCCGATGCTGTCGACGGCAACGGTGACAGCAACTGGCGATGACGAGGACGGCCAGCGCGAGTGCCGTATGGAAATCGACCCGGTCAGAACTCAGATGGACAGCGCCGTACAGAGCGCACACAGCTTGTAAACGAGACGTCGAGCCAGATCTTGACAACGCTCGTCAGCGTGCCCGTTGCGTGCCCGATCCTACGGTCAACAGCGGACAGGCTGTGCCGCCCGAGCGTCGCCTCGCCGACATCATGCGCCCACCGGAGCTACAGACAGTGAAGGTCAAGCCGTCTTCTAAGCAGTTGGTCTGTTCTGCCGCCTAACATTCCGCTACGACAGTAACGGGATGTCGTGCACTGCCGAAACACTCTCTTTAGGATCAAGGCGCCGCGCAAGCGCGGCGCACCGGCCTGCCCGCGCTGGGCCTGCTGGCGGCCTCCGGCCGGCATCGGCCCGCGCGGCAGGCCGGGATCAGTCGTCAATCACATGACAGGCGATACCGATGATCTCGACCAGCGCTGCGTACCTCTGCGAAGTGCAGCGCACTGGGGTCGTCCGCCGGCCCCACGGCGGCCTCCACCGTCCTCAGCGCGCAGCCCCGAGAGCGTTGACTACCACTCACGCCAGCGGTCGGTGATCGCCCAGCGCCGTAGGCCGTTCCTGGCGGCGAGGGCTTCCACATCGACGCCAGCGCTCGTGAGCGCATCGTCGATGTACTCGCACAGCTCTTCCCGATCGTCTGTGTCGTAGGAGCGGCTTGTCGGATCCGCGTCGACGCGGTTGAGGGCAAGGACGACTTGCTGCACTGCTCCAAGGACGGCGGTATCAGATGTGTGGTCGATCCGCGTGAGCGCCTCGTCGAAGTCGGTCAGCGCGGAGTCTGTGGCGACGATAATCGCATCGGGGTAGAGGGACAGAGCCCAGGCTTCGTCTCTCTTCAACGTCCCGGCTTGGAGTTCGGCGCTCTGCTCATCGCGGTCGCGGCGCCACTTGGCTGTTGGGCGTTCGGGCATGACGAGAGCGTGCCAGAGCGGTACGACGGGGCGAGCTGGGCCGATCGCGTGGGTGGTTGGCCGCCGTCGAGGGCGGGGCGATCGACTGCCGCGCCGCTTCGCGGCTTGCCACCGGTGTACGTGGTCCAGGCGCGCGGTACCCCGGCGCCACGGCAAGCCCGCCCCGGCCCGAAGGCCGGGGCGGGAAGCCGTACGGCGCCGGTTGGCCGCGCGCCAAGCACGGCCAAAGTCGGTCTCCCGTTTCAGCGCTGACGTGCAAGATGTGTGCTGGACCGGTGGCAGAGCCGGGTTATCGCAGCGTCCCGAGTCGGTCTGGTGCACGCGCCGTGGCTGGGAGGCGCGTGGGGCCACTGGCGTGCCATGCCCCACCAGGGGTTCAAATCCCCTCCGGTCCGCGACCACCCGCCCCACGGCGTCGGGCCATTCACGGGCCATAAGCCGGTGCCGTAGACGGTCACCAGCGGGCAGGACCGGGCACCACCACCCCGCCGCTGACCAGGCACTCCGGACAGACCCGGACAGCCGGAAACGATCTTCCAAACTGACGGTGCCCGTATCGTGTCGCCATGGATCGTGACGACGTGGTTCTCAGGCTCAGCCGTGACGAAGCGCTCGTGCTCTTCGATTGGCTGACTCGCACGGACGGCCAGTCGAACGACTTCGGCGACGTGGTGGAGGACCAGGCCGAGCAACGAGCGTTGTGGAACCTGGTCTGCCTTCTCGAACGAGAACTCGTCGAGCCGTTGTCACCGACGTACAGGGAACTGGTCGATCGAGCGCGAGAGCGACTCCGGGACGTGGTTTGAGGCTGACCCGTCACGCCGCCCAGAGTCAGCAAAACGTCAGCGAACGCCGTACCGCGCGGCCGAAGACGATCATGCTCGGCGGCACGACCACCCCGTCTGACCACGCGGTACGGCACTCGATCACATTCGGCACTACGGCCGGTCACTCTCCCCCCGACGGGGGTCGTCGCTTGTCCGGCGCAAGCGCATTCATACAGGTCACGCTGTTATCGAGTACATCGGAACGGATTTGCCGGACGCGGGCGTGGCGGTACCGGCGAGCGACCGTACCGGCAGAGTCGCGGTGGCTGACCGGCTGCGTGGCCGGCGGGTGGCGCGGACGGGACCGGGGGATGTGGCGGCGCTCTGGGCTGCCTGCCGGCGGGTGTGACTACTCGTCGGCGCCCAACGTGGCTACTCATTCGGCCACTGGTCTACTGAGTTCCTGTCCGGCGCAGCGCTGCTTGTCTCCCACACCTGGGCAGGGTGCCTCAGTTGGACCGGTGCGGCCGGACGGGCCCTGGCGGACAGCGACCGCGCGGACGAGGACCTGTCTACGGTCGCTGGCCCGTTCACCGGCCATGAGCGTCCGCACCCACGAAAGGCCTTCAGAACTGCGGGGTTGATCACCGCTGCCCGAAGCTGGACGGCCCCTGCTGCCGTCTGTCAGGGACACTGAACGCGATCAGTCAGCCAGGTCGTCATCGACGAGGTATCCCACGCCGTCGCAGGTCGGGCACGGTCCGTAGGCGCTTCCCGCGCCCCTGCCCATGCCGGTGGTCTTCACCATGCCTGGAAGTCGCGCAGTGCCGCGACACTCCGGGCATCGATGGTGGACGCCTGGGGGGAGCGGAAGACCTACCTGGGAGTCCGGTCGGTAACTTCCACCAGGTCGGCCGTCGGCTGTCGGCACCTCAGCCAGGCCCGGGCCGGCCCTTGGCCGTTCCGGTGCCTCTGTGGGCTTTTGCTCCGAGCCCGGCGAATGATCCGCCATCGGCCCCCTCCGCGGATTCTGCCGTGCCGTCCACCGTACGGGCGAACCGGCCGGCGGTGTGGGGCACAGGTCTGCGCGGTCACCGACCGAGAGCAATCCTGATTCAGCGCGGACGAGGTCGAGGCGCCAGTCGTTGCTGCGCATCAGGGAGCCGCTGCCCGGCGGGTACTCGAAATCGCAGGGGCCGACAAGCGTGAAGCCAAGGCGGCGGCAGAGCGCGTTGGAGGGGACGTTCTCGACGGAGGGGAACGCGTGCAGGCTGTCTGGCGTGTCGGCCTGCCGGGCAGCCTCCCGGGCGATGGTGATCAGGGCGGCACCGGCAGCAGCGGCGATGCCCCGACCCTGGAAGGGCGGCAGCACGTTCCAACCGGTCTCGAAGATCTGCCGACCCTGCCAGTCGCGCCGGTGGTAGGCGATGCTGCCGACCATCTCGTCGCCCAGCAGGACGGCGTACATGCAGCCGCGGCCGGTTGTCGGCAGGGTGAGGTAGCGGTGGTGCCGGGCGATCAGCTTCTCTTCCGGTTCGGGGCCACCGACGTGCTGACGCATCTGCGGGGTGTTGATCCGGCGCAGCAGGTCGAGCGCCGCCTCCGACCACGGTTCGAGCCGAATGTCCATGTCGGCAGCCTGCCAAACTCCGGACCCGTCGAGCATCTTGTTTCCGCCGTGGTGCGGCTACCCGGCCTGCGGGTCGGCGGTCAACCTGACGACGAAGTGCGGCTGGTCCGGGTCGGGCGCGTGGTCGGAGTCCGCGTCCGGGTCGTCCAGTTGGACGATCTCGCAGCCGTACTCTCCGTTCGGCAGGTCGAAGACGAGGTCGCACAGGTGTGGCTCGGGCAGGCGTACATGGTCGAACTGGGCGGCCATCGTCAGCGATTCGTAGTTGACCAGGTGAAGCTGCCCGGCGGTCACCCGGATGGTCCCCGCCGTCCGACGGAAGCCCGCTGGCGCGGCTGGCCCGTCGACAACCACCTCCACGGTCCAGCTCTCCTCACCGCCGGTTTCCCACAGCAGCAGGGAACGCTGTTCCGTGGCGGCGCGGAAGTGCGCGAGCAGCGCGTCGTACGTCCAGTCCTTGTCGACAAAGCCCGGGTACGCATGATGGTCGACCAGGGCGAGGAACCCGGAGTCGTCGGTCACCCCGAACCTGTGCCGCAGCTGGGTCATGCCCGTCCTCCCGATAGCGCGGGCCGCCGTGCCGGCACGCGCCCCGGCACAACGTGGGCCAGGATGGGGGAATGTACCCGATCCGCCTCCGCGGCCAGCTGGTGGGCGTGCGTGACTTCCGGCCCGGCGACGTGGACGACGCCCTGGCGATCGACGGGGACGAGCGCGTCACCCGCTGGCTCTCGTTCGACGTACGGAACCGAATCCAGACCCTCGCGATGCTGGAGGGGGCGATCCTGCGGGCCCAGGCGGAGCCGCGTACCGAGTACTACCTGGCGGTCACCGACTCCGGTGACCGGCTTGTCGGCTTCGTCCGGCTGGCGCTCGGCGGGGTCCGGGCCGCCGAACTCGGGTACGCCGTGCACGCCGACCACTGGGGACGCGGTTACGCCACGGACGCGGCCCGTACCCTGATCGATTTTGCTTTCGACACCCTTGACCTGCACCGGATCACCGCCGCGGTCGGGCCGGAGAACGCGGCCTCGATCGCCGTCGTGCGCAGGCTCGGCATGCGGTACGAGGGACGCCTGCGTGACCACGTCCACACCAACGGCGCCTGGCGGGACTCGCTGCTCTACTCCGTCCTCGCTCCGGAGTGGCCGACGGTGCGGCCGGAGCCGGGCTGAGCCGACCTGAGCCGGGCGAAGAAGGTGGTGCCGGTGCGGCCCGACGGTTGTGGGTCGGGCCGCACCGGCACCGGGGACGGTCAACCGGCGTGGTACGCCCGGATGATCGTCTGCTCGATACCGCTGCCACCGTTGCCGGCGGCCTTCACCCGCAGCGACACGGCCTGGCCGGCGGTGACCTTCGGCAACTCGACCCGGTAGTCGTCACCGTCGCGGACGACCCGGGCCGCCTGCCACGTGCCGCCGTCGTCGGTCGACGTCCAGAGCTGGAACGACGTCACCTGCTGCGCCGGCACGCCCTTCGTCTGCCGTACGGCGAAGCTGGCCGTGCCACCGGTGGCCCGGTTCGCGGTGCTCAACGGCAGGACGTAGTCGACCGCCAGCAGCGGCAGCGGCACACTCTCCACTCCGGTCGGTCCGGCGGACCGGAACGTCCAGTCGGTGGTGACCCGGGTCGAGAACGGCAGGATCAGGCTCGGGTCGACGTCCAGGGTCAGCCGGTAGTCGGCGGCGGCCTGCGGCACGGTGAACTCGGCGACCGAGGCGTTCCGCTCGTCGACCAGTTTCCCGTCGCGGTACAGCGAGAGGGTGCGCTTGACCCCGACCGTCCCCGCCTGCAGGCAGTCGGCCCGCTGGTGCCGGTCGGTGAGCATGACCAGGTCCACGTGCAGGTTGCCCCGGGTCCGGGACGGTGCGGTGGCGCAGGGGACGCCGACGTTGTCGACGATGCTGTCGACCCAGTCGGAGTGCAGCGGCTGCCGGGCCCAGACCTCGGTCTGCCGGCTGCCGGGCTGGTAGCCACGCGCCTGCTCCTGGGCGACGAGGCCGCCGTAGATCCCCTCGTGCACGTACAGGTAGCCGGGCGAGACGTAGTCGGTCCGGGTCGCCGGCAGGTCGTACGTCCGACCGAGGCCGAGGAACGTCCCGTCCTCCGCGAACGCCGTACGACGCAGCGAGGTCACCATCTCCGGCGAGTCCATCTGGTGGAACCGCTCGTCGATCCGGGCCAGCCGGCTCCGCTCCTTCGCGGTCATCCGGTACGCCGGGTCGGCCGGCACCCCGTGGGTGTACTCGTGGACCACGTCGTAGCGGTACGGGGCGGCGGCGCCGGCCGGCGAGTCCAGCCCGAAGCTCCCGTACGCCCGCATCGAACCGATGCCCGGCTCCGGCAACGCCGAGACGGAGATCTTCGCCGACTCACCGAAGCTGGAGATCTGTTGCCACCAGCTGAGGCCGTTGCGGCTGGTCTGGAGGTAGGTGAAGAAGGTGTCGACCTGCTTCGTGGCGACCCCGTCGATCGTCGCGGTCACCGGCTTCGCCTTCGCCGGGTCGAGGGTGATGGTCCGGGCGCCGGTGACGGCGACGTCGGTTTCGCCGACGATCACCCCCTCCTGCCGGTCCGCCGCGACGTCGTACGTGGTGAACGCGCCGGTGACCGCGTACCGGCCGGCCGGAACCCGCAGGGTGGTGGTTTCGGGGCCGGCGGTGAAGATCCCGCCCGCGTACAGCATCGGGTCGTCGAGGTTGGTGATCGATGTGCCGATCCAGGTGTCCACACCCTCGGTCACGCCCGGCACCGGCTTCGTCCGTACCGTCAGGTCGTAGCTGCGCGGTTCCACGTAGAAGCTGACCGGTGTGGTCGAGACCAGCCGGTGCCCGGGACCCCGGGCGGTGACGGTGGCCATGTAGTAGCCGGGCTTGGCGGCCAGCGCCGCCCGGTCCAGCCGCAGCGTCGTACCGGCGGCGACACCTCGCTTGAGGGTGATCCGGTCGGTGCCGAGCTTCGCCGTGCCACGCGGGGCGGGGCTGCCGTCGTACTTGGCGACTGTGACGTCGAGGTCCAGTTTGACCGTTCCGGGAGTGTTCTCGCCGGTCCAGCTCAGCCTCGTCTCGCTGGCGCCGGACTGCGGGTAGCGGAACGTGCCGAGGTTGACCACCGGCTGGTCGCTGACCGGGCCGGAAAGGGCCCGGGCCGCGTTGAGCCGGCCGGCGCCGACCGCGTACGGGTCGATGCCGGGCAGCGGGTCGGCGGCGCCGACGAGGGCGGCTTTGAGCTGTTCCGGGGTCCAGTCCGGGTGCCGCTGGACGAGCAGGGCGGCGGCGCCCGCCACGTGCGGGGCGGCCATCGAGGTGCCGGTGGAACCCTCGTAGTACTCGTCGATCGGGTCCTGCAGGTCGGTGCCGGCGGCCCGGGCGGCGACGATGTCCACGCCCGGTGCGACCAGTTCCGGCTTGGCCACGTTGCTGGTGACCAGCGGTCCCCGGCTGGAGAAGTAGGCCAGCTTGTCGTCGTGGTCGACCGCGCCGACGGTCAGCGCGGTGGTGGCGGAGCCGGGCGACGAGATCGGGCCGCCGCTGTTGCCGGCGGAGACGACGAACAGGGTGTCGTACTGCCGGGTCAGGTTGTCGAGGGCGAGCGAGAGCGGGTCGGTGCCGTCGTCCGGTTCCTCGCCGCCGAGGCTCATGTTGATCACGTCGGCCCGTTGGGCTGCCCACTCCATGCCGGCGATGATCTGCGAGTCGCTGCCGAAGCCGGCGTCGTCGAGAACCTTGCCGATCACCAGCTGGGCGTCCGGCGCGACACCGCGACGCTGGCCGTGCGCGGCGGTGCCGCTTCCGGCGATCGTGGAGGCCGTGTGCGTACCGTGTCCGTTGTGGTCGACGGCGTCGCCGCCCTCGACGGTGAAGTCGGCGTGGTCGACGACCCGGCCGACCAGGTCCGGGTGGGTGAAGTCGGCACCGCTGTCGAGGACCGCGACCCGGGTGCCCTTGCCGGTCCAGCCGGCGTTCCAGGCCTGCGGCGCGTCGATCTGCTCGAGGTTGCGGTCCAGGTCGCGGTCGCCGCCGCCGTGGCCGGTGCCGGGCCGGTCCTCGCCGAGCAGGGTGCCCTGGCGGGCGCCTCCGGCCCGGACTGTGCCGCTGGTCAGGCCGGTGGCCCGGACCCGGCGGTCGAGCCAGACCTTCGCGGCCCCGGCGAGCAGCGAGTTCGTCGCCTGCTTCGCGGTGGCCGGGCTCTTCTTGGGTACGTGGCCGGCCACCGAACCGATGCTCGGGAGCTGTCGTACGTCGCCCAGCGCGGTTACCCGGGCTGCGGTGGTGGCCGGCTGCACGATCACCGGCAGTTCGGTGGTGCTGGCGTCGTCGTAGCCGTCCGCGATCAGCGCGGTGACGTCGAAGAGGTCCGGGTCGAGGACCGAGCCGACCTGGGCCGCGATCCGGGCCGGTACGACGTGCAGGTGCCCGTCGGGGCCACAGTTCTGCCGGATCACGGTACCGGTATCGACCGGCTGCACCGTGGCCTGCGGGCAACCCGACCCGGTCGTCCGTACGGTCACCACGTCGCCGGTCAGCAGGGTGACGGTGTACGTCCGCCCACTGTCCGGGGCCGCCGAGCGGCTCCCGTTCGGGGCGGTTCCGGGCTCGGCCATCGCCGGGCCGCCCGGTACGGCGGTCAGCGTCGTGGCCGTGACGGCGACGGCCAGCAGCCATCGCGTTCTTCTGAGCATTGTGCTCCCTACCTCAGCTGGATGTCGCGCGCATGTGCGACACGAGGCGAGATCATATGTGTCCTGAGCTGGACATATGTTTCGCCGTACAGCCTTTGGCAAGGTGTGGGAACGGTGTTGTTCGTTGAGTGGCGGCTCAGACGACGGTCAGTGCCGGAAAGTGTTCGAAAGGAACTCGGACCGATTTCCGGCCGGTTACCGCCGCCGAGGGGTGGGCTGTTCAGCCGACTGACCCGACGGACACCCCGGCCCGCCGGTACGGTGCCGGGCGGTGGCCCGGCAGCCTCCGACCTCGGGGGTACGACGGACGGGAGCAGTGACACGGTGAACGGTGGCCCGGTGAACGGTGGCACGGTGGGCAACGACTCGGCGGGCAGCGAATCGGTGACCGGCGGCCCGGTGAACGGTGGCACCGTGTGTGACTGCGAGGTGTGTGGGGACGCGCCGGCCAGCTG
Organism: Plantactinospora sp. B5E13; assembly: GCF_039871775.1. NCBI lineage: Bacteria > Bacillati > Actinomycetota > Actinomycetes > Micromonosporales > Micromonosporaceae > Plantactinospora > Plantactinospora sp. B5E13. The sequence continues at coordinate 238,903 of NZ_JBDPLT010000007.1, read as the reverse complement.
CACGGTCATTACCGACGACGGCGAACTGGAGCTCTGCGCGGGCTGTGCGGAGGTGGTCGGGGACAGTGAGGGATGGCGCCCCTCCGCGCTGTCGGACGTTCCGGAGCCGTCGGATGATTCGCGCCCGTCGGACGAGTCGGACCCGTCCGCGTCCACGGCCCTGACGACGGGGTGACCCCCGGAGGGTCAGGAGCCGTGATCGGGCTTGTCGGCGCCGGGAACTGTCACACCTGACGGTGGCGCGAACTCCGTCGTACCCGAGAGCGGTGTGAACCCCGTCGTACCCGTCCGCTGCGCGGGAACCGGCGCGGCGGCATGCTCATTCCCGACCGGGCCGCTGACCGGTTGGTCGGTGACCAGCGCGCCGACCGGCTGCCCCGCGACCAGGGCGTCGAAGCCGTCGTTCGGGGTGGTGCGGGGACCCCGGCAGGAGAGCACCGCCCCGATCAGCAGGGTGAGTGCGGCGAGGTAGATCAGGGTGGCCACCCCGTTGACCACCATCGTGATGACCGAGAGGTTGAACAGGTCGAACGACTGACGACCGATGAGCGTGGGCCACAGCAGCACCCAGCCGATGTGGATCAGGGGTGTGGCGAGCATCAGTCCGCAACCGACGACCGCGAGGACAACCGCCTGGCGGGGCAGCCGTCGCCGCCACACCAGCAGCCAGACCGGCCCGGCGATCAGGATGACAACCTCCGGTACCGCCAGGAGCAGTGGCGTGGCAGTGGAAAATTCCATCGTTCCCCCGGGCTCGTCGGTTGATCGACACACCATAGTGGTCCGCCGCCGACGTGGCGCTCAGGTTTCTGCCTGCCGGCGCCCCCGGCCCGTCGCGGACCACCCGGCGTCGACCTGTGGCGCCTCGGGCCGTATCGGCGGAGCGCGCCGTGCCCGTGGGAACGGAACGTGCGGTCAGGCGCGGTGCAGGGCCCGGGCCAGCGCCAGCGCGGCGTGGGCGGTGGCCGACCGCGCCGCCTGGGTGTCGGCCAGCGAGTCGAGCATCGCCATGTCGTGGATGATCCCCTGGTAGCGCACCTGGGTGACCGGCACGCCCGCCTGGCGCAGCTTCGACGCGTACGCCTCACCCTCGTCGCGTAGCACGTCCGCCTCGTTCGTGGTGATCAACGTCGGGGGCATGCCCCGGAGCTGCTCGGGGCTGGCATTCAACGGACTGGCCAGCGGATTCGCCCGCTCGACCTGGTTCGGCAGGTACTGGTCCCAGAACCACATCATCGACTCGCGGTCCAGGTGGTAGCCGCTGCCGAACTCGCGGTACGACGGGGTGTCGAAGTTGGCGTCGGTCACCGGATAGAGCAACACCTGCTGCAGGAAACGCGGGCCGTTGCGCTGCTTGGCCAGGATCGTCAGCGCCGTCGCCAGGTTGCCACCCGCCGAGTCACCCGCGATCGCGATCCGGGCCGGGTCGAGCCCGTACTCGGCGCCCTGCGCGGCGATCCACTGTGCCACCGCGTAACACTCCTCGAGCGCGATCGGATAGCGGGCCTCGGGCGCCCGGCTGTACTCGGGGAAGACGACGGCGGAGTCCGACTGCACGGCGAGTTCCCGGATCAGCCGGTCGTGGGTGAGGGAGTCGCCGAAGACCCAGCCCGCGCCGTGCAGGTAGAGCACCACCGGAATCATCCCGCCGGTCCCCTTCGGCTGGATGATCTCCTGGGCGGCGGCCCGGATCCGGCCGCGGAGCGTACCGCCGATTCCGCCACTGGAGGTCCCGGCAGCGCCCTTCGGACGGACGATCCGGACCGGAACCTGGCCGGACGGCCCGCCGGGGACGGTGATGTCCTCGATGTCGACCTCGGGACGCGGGATGTTGGTGGACTGCAGTTTGGCCAGGTTGGCCCGGCCCTTCTCCGGGCCGAGCTGGTACGGGAACGGCGGATTCGCGGTCATCCGGGCCAGTTCCTGCGCTGCAGGTTCCAGTACCACCGTGCTGACGGACTGGGCCATGACGGCTCCTCCTCCCACAGCGTCCGCTGCGGTAGCGACTCGAGCGATCCGTTGCCCCGCTCGGGTACCCGGCCCCGGTCCCGATATGACGTGCCCACCTGCCGGTCCGCCCCGAGCTTCGGCCGTGCGGAATCTCCGTCCGGCGGTTCGTGCGGCCGTTGTCACCGATGCCTGAATGATGATGGAATGACCGGCTTTCCATAGCAGATCGGCACGCTGTCCGGAGGTTTTCCACAGCCGGGCCGGTTATCCACAGCGCCGGAAATCAGGCATCCGGCGGGCCCGGCCCGGCGGCCAGGGTTGCGGGGGTAACCGGAATCCACCGCAGGAGGACCTGATGTCACCCCGTACGCCGGTCCCGGCCGGGCCACGGCTTCCCCTGGTCATGACCTCGGACAGCACCCTGCTCGATGACCTGCTCCGGCTCGCCGCCGCCGGCGGTACCGAGGTGGAGGTGGTCCCCGACCCGGCGGCGGCCCGGGCCCGCTGGGCGGCCGCGCCGCTGGTGCTGGTCGGCGGCGACCAGGCGCAGGCGTGCCTGCGGGCCAGGTTGCCGCGCCGGCCCCGGGTTGTCGTGGTCGGCCGGACCGAACAGACGGACGTCGGCTGGGAGGTCGCGGAACTGATCGGGGCCGAACACGTCGCCCTGCTGCCGGCGGCCGAGCCGTGGTTGGTCGACCGGTTCGGTGAGGGTCTGGTGGTCGGCCGTGGCGGGGTCGGCGGCCCGGCCAGGATCGTCGCGGTGATCGGTGGCCGGGGCGGCGCCGGCGCCAGTGTGCTGGCGGGTGGGCTCGCGGTCACCGCCGCCCGGCTCGGGCTGCGTACCCTGCTCGTCGACGCCGACCCGCTCGGCGGTGGCCTCGACCTGGTGCTCGGCTGGGAGCAGGTGGAGGGGCTGCGCTGGCCGGCGCTGACCGAAGCGGACGGCCGGGTCGACGCACCGGCACTGGTCCGGGCCCTGCCCGGCCGGGGTGACCTGGTGATGCTCTCCTGGGACCGGGGGGATCCGCTCGCCCTGCCGACCGAGGCGATGGCGGCCACCATGGACGCCGGGCGGCGTGGCCGGGACGTGGTCGTGGTCGATCTGCCCCGGCAACTCGACGATCCGGCCGTCATCGCGCTGCAGTCCGCCGACCAGGCGTTCATCCTGGTGCCGGCCGAGTTGCGGGCCACCGCCGCGGCCGCCCGGGTGGCCGCGGTCGCCGGACTGCACTGCCCCAACCTCTCGGTCATCGTCCGGGGCCCGGCGCCCGGCCGACTCAAGCCCCGGGAGGTCGCCCGGGCGCTCGACCTGCCGCTGGTCGGCACCCTGCGCCCGGAGCCGGGGCTGTGCCGCAACCTGGAACGCGGCGAGGCGCCGACCGGCGACGGCCGAGGCCCCCTGGCCTCACTCTGCACCCGGATCATCACCGACCTCACCGGTGCGGTCGGGGCCCGGGCGGGCAGCCGATGACCATCCGCGCCGATCCGGGCAACGAACTCGCGGCCAGGGTCCGCCGCCGCTTTGCCGCCGACGGTACGAACGTCACCCCCGCCGCCGTCGTCGCGGCGGTCCGGGCCGAGCCGAGTGCCGCCGTGCTCGGTGACACCACCGTGCTGCGGATGGCCACCCGGGTGCACCACGACCTGGCCGGCGCCGGTCCGTTGACCCCACTGCTGGCCGACCCCGAGGTCACCGACGTACTGGTGAACGGTGCGCAGGTCTGGGTGGACCGGGGCGCCGGACTGTGCCCGGCACGGGTCCCGCTCGGCGGCCCGGACGACGTACGCCGGTTGGCACAGCGACTCGCCGCGGCCTGTGGCCGCCGATTGGACGAGGCCAGCCCGTACGTCGACGCCCGGCTGCCGGACGGCACCCGGCTGCACGCCGTGTTACCCCCGGTCGCCACCACCGGGCCCTACCTGTCCCTGCGCACCTTTCGACAGCGGCCGTTCACCCTCGACGAACTCGTCCGGCACGGCACGCTGCACCGCCCGGCCGCCGAACTGCTCGCCGCGGTGGTCGCCGCCCGGCTGGCCTATCTGGTGATCGGCGGCACCGGCTCCGGTAAGACCACCCTGTTGAACACCCTGCTCGGGCTGGTGCCGCCGACCGAACGGATCGTGCTGGTCGAGGACGCGGCCGAGTTGCGACCGGTGCACCCGCACGTGGTCGGCCTGCAGGCCCGGACGGCCAACGTGGAGGGCGCGGGTGCGGTCGGCCTTGGTGACCTGGTCCGGCAGGCGTTACGGATGCGTCCCGACCGGCTGGTGATCGGCGAGTGCCGGGGCGCGGAGATCGTCGACCTGCTCTGCGCCCTGAACACCGGACACGAGGGTGGGGCCGGCACCCTGCACGCGAACACCCCGGCGGACGTACCGGCGCGACTGGAGGCGCTGGGCCTGCTCGGTGGACTGCCCCGGGCGGCCCTGCACGCCCAGGTCACCGCCGCGCTGCAGGTGCTGCTCCAGGTCCGCAGGGGTGGCGCCGGCCGGGTGTTGGAGGCGATCTGCCTGCTGCTGCCGGCCGGGCCCGACCGGCTCGTCACCGTCGTACCGGCGTGGAGCCGGGAGCGTGGACCCGGGCCGGCGGCGCCGGCGCTGGCCACCCTGATCGCCGAGCGGGGCGTAACGGTCCCGCCGCTGCTCGCCGGCACCCGTGACCCGGGGCCGACCACGGGACGCCCCGGCATCACCCGGGGGGCGCCGTGACCGACCGATGGCTCGCCGCCGCCTGCGTGGCCGGCGTCGCGTTCCTGGTCGTCTGGTCGGGCGGCCGGGTCAGATCCCGCTATCGGACCCTCGTCGCCGCCGGTGACCGGCCCGCCGCGACATCTGCCGACGCTGCCGTCGTCAGCGTCACCGGTGGCGCCACCGGCCGCGGCAGCAGTGCCGGTGCGGGCGACGGCCGCTGGCGGCGGGCGCTCGACCGGTGGCTCGGCGCGGTCGCGGCCTGGCGGCTCGTCCTGCTCGGGGCGATCCTCGGCGGGTCGGCCGGAGCGCTCGTCGCCGGCCCGGTCGCCGCCGTGCTGCTCGGCGCCTACACCGGGCTCGCGGTACGTGGCCTGCTCCGACGGCGGTCCACCCGCCACACCCGCTGGGTACGCCGACAGCAGCTCGACGGGTTGTGCGCGCTCGCCGCCGACCTCCGGGCCGGGCTGTCTCCGGTGATGCTGCCGGCGCCAGGGGCGGACGCGGACCAGCCGGCGACCCGGTTGACCGAGCTGACCCGGGCCGCTGTGCGACTGGCGGAGCAGACCGGTGCACCCCTGGCCGACCTGGTCGAACGGATCGAGGCCGACGCGCGGGCGACGGACCGGGGCCTGGCGGCGGCCGACGCACAGGCGGCCGGAGCGCGGGCGACGGGCTGGCTGCTCGCCGTGCTGCCGCTGGGCGGGATCGCCCTGGGGTACGGCATCGGCGTCGACCCGGTACGGATCCTGCTGCACACCCCGGTCGGGGCCGGGTGTGCGGTGGCCGCCGTCGCGTTGCAACTCGGCGGTCTGGTCTGGGCGGACCGGCTCGGCGGATCGGGCCGGGCGACAGCATGACCACCGAGGCTCACGGACTGCTGGCCCTGGTCGGCGTCCTCCTGCTCACCACGGTGGCGGTGACGCCGTCCCACCGGCGGGCACGGCGCCGCCTCGCGGCACTCGGTCAGCCAGAGCCGGCCGCCGGTTCGGTGTCGGCTGTCAGCTCGGCGGTGCGCACCGGGTCGCTGCCGGCTCTCAATCCGGTGTCGCGCACCGGCGCGATGTCGACCGGCCGCAGGCGCCCGCGCCTGACGGATCCGGTCCGGCTCGTCAGCGGGCTCGCCGGGCTGACGGCCGGGGTGCTGTTCGGCGGGTGGCCCGGTGTACCGGTCGGCGTGGTGACGGCCGTCCTGCTCGACCGGTCACTGCGTCGGCTCGAACCGGCAGCCGCCCGGCGACGCCGGATGCGTGAAGCCGCCGACCTTCCCCTCGCCGCCGACCTGCTGGCCGCGGCGCTACGGGCCGGTGCACCGGTCGACCATGCGGTCTCGGCGGTCGCGCAGGCCCTCGACGGTCCCCTGGGCGGGCGGCTCGCCCAGGTCGGTCGGACCCTGCGGCTTGGCGGTGATGCCGGAGAAGCCTGGTCGGGGCTGGTCGCCGTACCCGGCGGGGAGCGGCTGGCCCGGGCAGCGGTCCGTGCCACGGCCAGCGGCGCCGCGTTGGCCGGAGCACTGACCCGGCTCGCCGACGACCTCCGGGCGGACCGGGCCACCGCCGCCGAGGCGGCGGCACGGCGGGCCGGCGTACTGATCGTGCTGCCACTCGGCCTCTGCTTCCTGCCCGCCTTCATTCTCGCCGGCCTGGTGCCGGTGATCGTCGCCGTGCTCGGCGACGTGCTGTGACCATCGTGGATAGAAAGGAAACCTGTCGCATGCTACGCAAACTGATCACCCGGCTGCGGGGCGACGCCGGGATGAACACCGCCGAGTACGCCGTGGGAACGCTGGCGGCGGTCGCCTTCGCCGGGCTGCTGCTGAAGGTCCTGACCTCGGGCAACGTCCAGGCGGCGTTGGCCGCCGTGATCGACCGGGCGTTGAAGTGACCGGGCGCCGGCTGGACGGCCGCGACCGGGGCTCGTTCACCGCCGAGCTGGCGGCCGGCCTGCCGGCGCTGCTGTTGCTACTGCTTGCCGGCCTTACCGCAGTCAACGCGGTGCTGACCAAGGGCCAGTGTGTGGACGCGGCCCGGGAGGCGGCGCTGGCCGCCTCCCGGGGCGCACCCGGCACGCCCGCCGGGCTTGCCGCCGCACCACCCGGTGCCGTCGTATCGATCACCGTCCAGGGCGACCGGGTGGTGGCGACCGTACGGGCGCCGGTTCGCGCTCTCGGCGCCCGACTGCCCCGGTTGACGGTGAGCGCATCCGCGGTGGCGGCAGTGGAGCCCGGCGCACCGGAGCCGGTGTCATGACCGGTGTCGGCGCCACCCCCGGGCACGGCTCGACCCGCCCGCCGAACCGGAACCGGGCGGCATCTCCCGGCCACCTGCGACGACCACCCCGGGCACCCGTTCGCGGGCTCGGCCCGTCCGGTGGACGCCATACCGGCCGGGGCCTCGACTGGAGTCGACGTACGAGGGCGGCGTGGAACCGACGCCGGACGGCCACCTGGAGTCGACGCCCGGCGGGTGGCTGGGAACGGCCTCCGGGGACGGGACGGAGCCGACGCGTGAAGGGGGAGCGGGGCAGCGCCAGCCTGTGGTTGCTGGTGGCCGGCTTGGTGCTGGTACTGGTCAGCATCGGCGCGTCGGGGGTCGGCGCCGCCCGGGTGGCCCGGCACCAGGCCCGGGTCGCCGCCGATCTGGGTGCGCTCGCCGGGGCCGCCCATGTCCTGGACGGGCAACCGGCGGCCTGCGCCCGGGCTGCCGCGATCGCCGCAGCGAACAGCGCCCGGATCACCACGTGTGGGCTCGACGGGTTCGACCTGCACCTCCAGGTCGAGGTGCCGGTCGAACCGCTGCCCGGACTGCGTCGGGTCGCCACCGCCTCCGCCCGCGCCGGCCCGGTACGCGGCTCGGCGCCGTAGCCCCGGCGGTCCGGTTCCGGCACCTCCGACACTCAGCCGTCGCCCAGCCGGTCCACCGCGTACAGGGCGGCGACGAGCAGAGTGTCCTCGGCACGGCGGGCGTACGCGTCGATCGCCGTGTCGGCGAACTTGATCGCGTGCGGGTCACCGGTACGTACCGCGCGCTCCACCAACTGAGCGAGATCGGGAAGCGGCCGGGGCGGGTCGGTAGGGCGCGCCTCGGCCGGCCCGTAGGCGGCGGTGACCGCGGCGGTCGCCGCCCAGGCGGCCTGCAGGCTCGGCTGCCACAGGGCTGTCGGCAGGGCGGGCAGCACCCGCAGGACGGCATTGGGGGCGGTGGCGGCGTGCACCAACATGACCGGGTTGCCGTAGCCGTGGGTGGCGTACCGGGCGACGGCGGCGCCGACGATCGCGGCGAGACGGGCCGACACCGTCTCCGCCTCGCCATCCGGTACGGCGCCGGCGGCCGACGGCCAGCCGTCCAGGTCGGCGAGTTGGGCGAGCCGGGCACGGATGCCGAACCGCTGGTCCGGCACCCGGGGCACCGCGTCCAGCGCCGACCGGGGATCAACGCCCCGGTAAGGTCCCACCCCGGGCGGGGCCAAAGGTTGCCACCGGGCGGCCCAGTAGGCGAGCCCGGCGCCGAGTTCGGCGACCCGGGCCGGGCTCTCCGCGTCGAGCAGGGCGCGGACGGCGTGCCCCACCCGGATCACCCCGTGGGTGGCACCGGCGGCGATCCCGGGCAGCAACCGCGGCCACCATCGGGTCAACACCTCCCGCCACGGATCTCCGGCCAGCTCCCGTACGAAGTAGTCCAGCCAGTCACCGGTACGGGTCGGGTCGCCGAGCGGGTCACGCCACTCGTCCCGGGCGATCGCCGCGATGCCTCGTGGTCGGATCTCCAACCGGTCCGCGTAGGACTCCAGCCAGCCGGGTACGGCGTCGGCGTGTCCGTGCCGGACCAGCACCTCCACCGCCATCGGAGCGTGGTTGGACAACCAGCCGTCCCGTTCCGGGCCACTGTCCCGGAGCCGATCGTAGGTCTCGTCGAGGATCGAATCTGCCATGCTCACGAGGGAACGACGTGAAGTTCGCTTCAAGTCAAGCCATGTGTTGCAGCCCACCAACGGATCTGCCGACCGGAACCCGCCGGGTAAACCGGCGGTCACCCGCTGGCGCCGGAGGCCCGGGTGGCTCTGGCTACCGGCCCGCCCCGAGGTTCCACCACTGGGGCAGATCCGCCCCGCACAGCGCGCAGTTGAAGTCACCGTCGCGTACCACGTTCCGCTCCAGGCAGCCCGGACAACGCCGGAAGAGCAGCGCGGCGGTGAAGTTGTCCGGGTGAGCCAGCCCGGCCCGGTCCAGCGCCTCGGCCACCGCCGGCCATGAATCGGGGTCCGGGCAGTAGCCGGTCGACTGGTTGCTGATCTCGCTGACCACCCAGTCCCGGCCGGCCGATTCCCCGCCACCCGCTTCCTGGCCGGCCCCGTTCCGGGCGCCCGCCTTCCACGTACCCGCCCGGGAAAAGGTGATCTCGCCGGCCGCCAGTACGTCCCGTCCGCCCGCACAGGCGACATGCTCGCTGTGCCGTGGTGCCAGTCGGAGCACACCGGCCAGGTCGACGACAAAGGTGAACGGCTCGGTCAGCTCGGCCGGTTGTACCGTGGCCAACCAGGTTGCCAGGGCGTGGGGAGTGCGGATCGCCCGGCCGCCCCGGTGCGGTGTGGCTGCCCCACCGGTGACAACAGCCGCCAAGATCTCGGGCGGCCCGAGGTAGCGGTACCGTCGGCCGCTGTCCGCCATGGCCCGACCGTAGCCCGGTAGCGTCCCGTCCCGCGACCGGAAATCGCCGGCCCGGTGGTGCCGCGACGGGGGCGCCAGGTGGTGCGCCGCCGGTCGCCGGCCCGGTGGTGCCGCGACGGGCCGTCGTCACCAACAGTTTTTCGGTTTCCGGCTGATCATCCTGACGTGCCGGGCCGGTCATACCGCCGGCCCGGCACAGCAGCCCGCCGTCGCGCCCGTGGCTCCCGCCGTCGGTCCGGTACGGCCCCGTACGGCCTGGGTGGCGGCGGGGCCCCGGCGCAACCCTCTGTCGCCGACGTGTCCGGGGTGCCGGCGCACCGGCTCAGCACTTGCCGCCCTCGGTCGCCCGTCTGACCGCCCAGGTGTTCAGCACCTGGTGGATGCTGTGCAGCATCTGGTGGATCTGGTCCAGGCGTTCGGCCTGGGCCAGTGCCGCGTACGCCTGAGAGAGTGCGATCTGCTGATCGACCGTGAGGCGGGACTGGTCGATTGTGTACAGGATCTCGACGGTCTCGGCGATGGTGTCGGCCACGACGTCCTCCTCAGGCGGATCCGTGGAAGCGCTCCCAGCGTAACGTAACCGAATCCTCGGAGATTCATGCGTGCGAATACCGACTATCCGCGATCAGTGACCTGACGGGTCGCCGGACGACGTCGAACCGGCGTCAGCCACCGGCCTGTCGGGCGGTGTCCCGGCAGTCGCGGCCAGGTGCGCCAACACCACGTCGAGCACCCGTACGGCGTCCGGTTTGGAGAGCGGATTGTTGCCGTTGCCGCACTTCGGGGACTGTACGCAGGACGGACAGCCGCTCTCGCAGCCGCACTCGGCGATGGCGGCCCGGGTCGCGCCCAACCACTGCGACGCCACCCCGTACGCCCGTTCGGCGAAGCCCGCCCCACCCGGGTGACCGTCGTAGACGAAGACCGTCGGCGCCTCGGTGTCCGGGTGGTTCGCGGTCGACAGGCCGCCGATGTCCCACCGGTCGCAGGTGGCGATCAGCGGCAGCAGCCCGATCGCGGCGTGTTCGGCGGCGTGCAGCCCACCCGGCACGTCGGGACCGTCCACCCCCGCCCCGGCCAGCGCCTCCGGCGAGACGGTGAACCAGACCGCGACGGTACGCAACTCCCGGGTCGGCAGGTCCAGCGGCCGGGTGTCCAGCACCTCTCCGGAGGCGATCCGGCGACGCTGGTACGACACCACCTGACTGGTCACGTCGACCTCGCCGAGGAACATCCCGACCGGCCCCGCGTCGACGTAGGAGCGGACCGAGACGACCGAGACCGAGGTGACGTCCCGGGGGTGGGTGGACCAGTCCGGCTCCTCGGCGTGCACCAGCGCGCAGCCGTTCGCCAGGTCCAGCTCGTCCACCACGTACGACACCCCCTGGTGCAGGTAGACCGCACCGGGGTGGACCAGGAAGTGCGACGACCCCGGGTCGACCGTGCCGAGCAGCCGACCGGTCGACGTCTCCACCACGTCGACCGGGTTGCCGCCGGTGCCCCGCAGGTCCACCTCGGGGCGGCCGGTGTGTCGCCAGTACCACCCGGTCGGGCGCTGCCGCAGCGCCCCGGCCGCCACCAGCGTCTCCACCGCCTCCTTCGCCCCCGGACCGAACAGGGCCAGGTCCGCCGGGGTCAGCGGGGACTCGGCCGCCGCGCAGCACAGTTGCGGCCCCAACACGTACGGGTTGGCCGGGTCGAGCACCGTCGCCTCGACGGGTCGGCCGAACAGCGCCTCGGGATGGTGCACCAGATAGGTGTCCAGCGGGTCGTCCCGGGCCACCAGGACGGCCAGCGCCTCCCGCCCGGACCGGCCGGCCCGGCCGGCCTGCTGCCACAGTGAGGCCCGGGTGCCGGGGTAGCCGCAGATCAGCACGGCGTCCAGGCCGACCAGGTCGACGCCGAGTTCCAGCGCGTTGGTGGAGGCGAGTCCGAGCAGGTCCCCGGTGAGCAGCGCCCGTTCCAGGGACCGCCGCTCCTCCCGCAGGTAGCCCGCCCGGTAGGCGGCGACCCGGGCGCCGAGACCCGGCACCGCCTCGTCCAGGGCCCGCCGGGCGGTGGTGGCGATCACCTCCGCGCCGCGCCGGGAGCGGACGAAGGCCAGGGTCCGTACCCCGGCCGCGACCGCGTCACTGAGCAGGTCGGCGGTCTCCCGCAGCGCCGAGCGGCGGACCGGCGCGGCGTCCCCGCCCCGGATGTTCCGGTCCACCGGGTCCTCCCGCCCCGACCCGCCGGCCGCATCCGCCGACCGGTCGCCGGTCGGGTCCTCCGGCTCGGCGGCGGGGTCGCCGGTCACGTTCTCCGGTTCACCGGTGGCGTCGACCGGGCTGGCGGGTCTGGCCGGCCCGGCCGGGGCCGGCATCAGTGGTGGTTCCCAGAGCGCGAAGGTCAGACCGCCGCGCGGCGAGGTGTCCTCGGTGACGGCGGTGACGGGCAGGCCGGTCAGGCGTTCGGCGACCGTCGCCGGATCCCCGGAGGTCGCCGAGGCGAGGACGAACACCGGACCGGAGCCGCCCGGCTTCCGGTCCGGCCGGGCGACACGCTGTCCGGGCAGGTGGCGCGGGCCGGCCTCCGGCGGCGGCGAACCGGGTCGGGGCGTACCGGGATAGCGGGCCACCTGGCGCCGCAGCCGGCGCAGCACGTGCGCCACGTGGGAGCCGAAGACGCCCCGGTAGGTGTGGCACTCGTCCACCACCACGAACGACAGCCGGCGCAGGAACGGACCCCACCGGGCGTGTGCCGGCAGGATGCCATGGTGCAGCATGTCCGGATTCGTCAGGACGAACCTGGAGTGCTGGCGAATCCAGTCGCGTTCGGCGCGCGGGGTGTCGCCGTCGTAGCAGGCCGGTCGTATCCCGTCGAGGTCGAGACTGGCGACGGCGCGCAACTGGTCGGCGGCGAGCGCCTTGGTCGGTGCCAGGTAGAGCACCGTCGCCCGGGGATCCGTGAGCAGGGTGGCGAGCGCGGGCAGTTGGTAGGCGAGGGACTTGCCGGAGGCGGTGCCGGTGGCGAGCACCACGTGTCGGCCCTGGTACGCGAGCTCGGCCGCCTCGGCCTGGTGTCGCCAGGGCGCGCCGACCCCCTGCCGGGCGAACGCGTCCCGGAGCGGCTCCGGCACCCAGCCCGGCCAGGCGACCGCCTCACCGGCGCGGGCCGGCACCCGCTCGACATGGGTGACCGGATCGCCGTCGGGACCACCCGGGATCCGGGAGCGTAGCCGCCGTAACAGGTGGCCGGGGTCCCCGCTGCCGGCCGGGCGGGGGCGGTCGCCACCCGGGCCTGCCGATACGCTTGCGGGGATCGTCACGTCCTGCACTCTCGCACTGTCGGCGGGGAACCGGAAAGCCGGGTGACGCGCGGCACGGCGGATCGACGAGTTCCGGTGACCTGGGGCACGGCTGGGGTGCGTACCCGGTTCAGCTGTCGGCGGAGGTGGCCGGCGGCGGTCGACGGTGTGGCGGTGCCGACCACGGTGTCGGGTCTGGGACAGCCCGGGGCTGGGTACCGGACGGTCGGGTCCGCCGCCGGTGCGCGACCCGCCCGTCGATGGTTAGATGCCCAGGAGCGTTCCTGGTGGTCAGAGGAGGACTGATGGAACTGTCGCTGACGACCCGCACCATGGGTGAGCACACGGTGCTGGATGTCGGCGGCGAGGTGGACGTCTACACCGCCCCCCGCCTGAGGGAACGGCTCGTCGAGCTGATCGACGGCGGGGCCCGCCGGGTCGTGGTGGACCTGGGGCGGGTGGACTTCCTCGACTCGACCGGCCTCGGCGTGCTGGTCGGCGCGCTCAAGCGACTGCGTACCGTCAGCGGCAGCTTCGGTCTGGTCTGCGACAAGGAGCCGCTACTCAAGATCTTCCGGATCACCGCGCTCGACCAGGTGTTCCCGATCCACCCCACGGTCGACGCCGCGATCGCCGCGGACGCCCCGGGCGCCGGTGCGTGATGGTGACGGTCGCCGCGTGATGTCGAAGGTCAAACTGTCGTTCACCCCGGCGCCGGTGCACGTGCGTACCGCCCGGCTGGTGGGGGTCGCGGTAGCCCGGCGGGCCGGGGTCGCGGAGGAACTTCTCGACGAGGTACGACTGGCCATCGGTGAGGCGTGCGCCCGGGCGGTCGCCCTGCACCGCCAGTACGGGCTGGACGACCTGGTGAAGGTCGAGATGTCGGACGGTCCGGCGTACACGGTCCGGGTGATCGACCGTGCGCCGATCGAGGCCGGCCTGGGCCTCGCGGCGCTGCCGCCGGACGAACTGGCCGACGAGTCGCTCACCGACGAGGCGTTGACCGTCGGGGTGGGCTTCGCCCTGCTCGCCGGCTTTGTCGAGGACCTGCAGGTGCGCCCGGTGGACGAGGGGATCGGCACCGAGGTCCGGATGGCCTGGCCCGTCGGCCGCTGACCCGGCCTGACCTGCGTCGACCTGGCCCGTCGGCCGCTGCCGTGACTCGCCCTGATGAGCCGCTGACCTGGTCACGGCCCGGCTGGTCGGCGGCTGTGTGGCCGGCCGGCCGACAGTTGTGGCCGTGTTGTTTCCCGGCCGATTCGTCGCCGGTCGGCGGCCGGACTCTGTTGCGGTACAACAGATCGAGGGTGCCCTGTGCCCCTCTAGCAGATTTCGTCCGCTAACACAGCGATGAAGATCATCATAACCGGGTGGGTCCTCTGTGTGACCTCCAACACGGCGGGCGACTAAAGTACCCGGGGTTATCAGCATGTGCGCTGGTCCCGCCCGTGCGGGGAGGTGGCCACCACCCGGCTCCGACCGTCCAGGGCCGACGGCGTACCTGCGAAGTCGCTCCACGCGTGGAGACGTCGGGCCGGTTCGTCCCCCGGCCCGGCGCGAGTGTTCGGTACAGGAGGACATAGATGTCCGTACTCTGGGCCGCCGACAACGGCGGGCTGTCCCTCGAAGGCGAGAACCTGTCGTACGTCGTCGTCGCCGCGGTCATCGCGTTGGTGGCGCTCGGCTTCGCCGGCGCCCTGACCAAGGCCGTGCTGTCGACCGGCAGGGGCACCACCAAAATGCAGCAGATCGCCGGTGCCGTCCAGGAGGGCGCCTCGGCCTATCTGCTCCGCCAGTTCAGAACCCTCGGCATATTTGTCGTACTCGCCGTGGTGCTGCTCTTCCTGCTGCCGGTGCACGACACCGACGGCAACGAGACGCTGGTGAAGATCGGCCGTTCCGCCTTCTTCGTGGTCGGTGCCGCGTTCAGCGCGTTCATCGGCGGCGCCGGCATGGCGCTGGCCACCCGGGCGAACCTGCGGGTCGCGGCGGCGGCCCGCGAGCATCAGGGAGGCCGGGAGGCGGCGATGCAGATCGCCTTCCGCACCGGTGGCGTCGTCGGCTTCCTCACCGTGGGCCTGGGCCTGGTCGGTGCGGCGGCGGTCGTGCTCATCTACCGGGGCGACGCGCCGACCGTGCTGGAGGGCTTCGGTTTCGGTGCCGCGCTGCTCGCCATGTTCATGCGGGTCGGCGGTGGCATCTTCACCAAGGCCGCGGACGTCGGAGCGGACCTGGTCGGCAAGGTCGAGCAGGGTATCCCCGAGGACGACCCGCGCAACGCGGCGACCATCGCCGACAACGTGGGCGACAACGTCGGTGACTGCGCCGGCATGGCGGCCGACCTCTTCGAGTCGTACGCCGTGACCCTGGTCGCCGCGCTGATCCTCGGCCGGGCCGCCTTCGGCGAACAGGGCCTGGTCTTCCCGCTGATCGTCTCGACGATCGGCGTGCTGATCGCCATCCTCGGGGTCTTCATCACCCGGCTGCGGGCCAACGACCGGTCCGGGATGAGCGCGATCAACCGGGCGTTCTACGCCTCGGCGGTGGTCTCGGCGATCCTGGTCGCGGTGATGTCCTACCTCTACCTGCCGGCGTCCTGGGCCGACCTGCTCGGCGCCGACTGGCGGGAGCGGCTCGGCCTGGCGGCCGGCGCGGCCGAGCCACTCGGCCCGCAGGTCGTCGCGATCGGCGCGGTCGTGATCGGCATCGTGCTGGCCGCCGCCATCCAGGCGCTGACCGGCTACTTCACCGAGACCAACCGGCGGCCGGTGCAGGACATCGGCAAGTCGTCGCTGACCGGCCCGGCCACCGTGGTCCTCGCCGGGATCAGCGTCGGCCTGGAGTCGGCGGTCTACTCCGCACTGCTGATCGGGGCCGGGGTCTTCGGCGCGTTCCTGCTCGGCGGCAGCTCGATCACCCTGTCGCTGTTCGCGGTCGCGCTCGCCGGCACGGGTCTGCTCACCACGGTCGGCGTGATCGTCGCGATGGACACCTTCGGGCCGATCTCCGACAACGCGCAGGGCATCGCCGAGATGTCCGGCGACATCGACGAGCAGGGCGCGCGGACCCTCACCGAACTGGACGCGGTCGGTAACACCACCAAGGCGATCACCAAGGGCATCGCGATCGCCACGGCGGTGCTCGCCGCGACCGCGCTCTTCGGGTCGTACACCGACACGCTCGGCACGGCGCTGGCCGACGCGGGTTCCACCCTCTCCATCGACGGGCTGCTCAACGTCGCCAACCCGCGTAACCTGGTCGGCCTGATCGTCGGCGCGGCGGTGGTGTTCCTCTTCTCCGGTCTGGCCATCAACGCGGTCTCCCGCTCGGCCGGTGCCGTGGTGATGGAGGTACGCCGGCAGTTCCGTGAGCTGCCCGGGATCATGGACGGCAGCCAGCGGCCGGAGTACGGCAAGGTCGTCGACATCTGCACCCGGGACGCGCAGCGGGAGCTGATGACCCCTGGTCTGCTCGCCATCATGGCGCCGATCGCGGTCGGGTTCGGACTCGGCCCGGGCGCGCTGGCCGCGTACCTGGCCGGGGCGATCGGTGCCGGCACCCTGATGGCGGTCTTCCTGGCCAACTCCGGTGGTGCCTGGGACAACGCCAAGAAGCTCGTCGAGGACGGCGCGTTCGGCGGCAAGGGCTCGGACGCGCACGCGGCCACGGTGATCGGTGACACCGTCGGTGACCCGTTCAAGGACACCGCCGGTCCGGCGATCAACCCGCTGATCAAGGTGATGAACCTGGTCTCGCTGCTCATCGCGCCGGCCGTCGTCGCGTGGAGCGTGGGCGACAGCCAGAACGACCCGCTGCGGATCGCGGTCGCCGTGGTGGCGGCCCTGGTCATCGTCGTGGCGGTGCTGTTCAGCAAGCGCAAGCCGGTGGCCATGTCGGAGTCCGGATCGGACCCGGACGGGACCGCCGGTGGCAGCGCCACCAAGGAGCCGCAGACGGTCGAGGCCTGAGCGGCAACCCTGCCCGGTAACCACGGACCTGGTCCGGCACCTGTGGAGGTGCCGGACCAGGTCCGTTTCCGGTGCGTCCCGGGTGTGGGGCGTGGAGGAGCCCGGCGGGGGGTCGGTTCCATGCTGGTTTGGCCGGCTCTGTGGTTGATCGGGAGCACGGTCGGCGGACCAGAAGTACGGCGGCCGGACGGCCCGGCGAGCTGCCTCCGCACGAAGGCCGGCGGAAGCCGTACGCTGCAACGCATGCGTACGCCCCGCGCGGCAGCCGCCGGACGCTTCACGGTGGTCCTGTGCACGATCGCCCTACTCGTCGGGGCCTGCGCCGGGGGACCGACCCCACAGGTCTGGGCGGCGGCGGTCTGCAAGGCGTTGGCCCCGTGGCGTGCCGAGATCGACAGCCTGACCCGGAGCACCCAGCAGCAGATGACCGCACAGACCAGCCCGGCGCAGGCGAAGGAGAACCTGGTCCGACTGTTGCGTGGTGCGGAGAAGGCGAGCGAGACCGCCCGGAAGAGGGTGGAGGATGCCGGCGTACCGGACACCGACAAGGGTGCGGCGGTCTCCCAGGGTTTCCTCGCGTCGCTGACCGCGGTCCGCGACGCCTACGGCAAGGCGAGCATCTCGATCGAGAAGCTCGACACCGCGCGGGCCAGCGAGTTCTACCAGGGCGTCCGGGCCGCCGTCGACACCCTCAACAAGGAGTACGACGCCAGCTCGCTGGACACCACCGAACTGGACTCGGTGGAGCTGCAGCAGGCCTTCGACGAGGTTCCGGAGTGTCGCTGACCCCGCCGCACGAGCCGGACCGGCGGGTGGCGGATGGACAGTCCGCCGCCGAGCCGCCGGACCAGGGGACAGCCGGCGGTCAGCCGGACCAGTGGCCCGCCCGACAGCTTTCCCTGTTCGGCGTCGAGGCCACCGAGCCGTCGCCCGGCGATCTCGCCGGTCTGCTCGCCGGTCCGGGTGAGGTGGTCCGGATGGGCGGTACCGCTCGGGTGTCGATCGTGGTGGACGCGGCCTGGCGGGTGCACGTACTGGTCGCGGAGCTGGCCCGGCGTGGCCTGAAGGCCAGCTGGATCGGACGGGTGGAGGAGCAGCACGGGGTGCGGACCTCGTACACCAACCGGCTCGCCCCGCTGGCCACGAGCTGGTTGCGGGGCACGCTGAAACGTCCACCGCCGGGTTTTTTCCTGACCGGCCCTCGGCTACGGCTCTGGGCGGCGGCGGCCGGCCAGCCGGAGCAGGTCGGGTTCCTGCTCCGACTCGGTGCCGCCGACGAGGGTTGCTGGGAGCCGGTCGGGGCGGCCCTGGCGGCGATCGGGCTGCCGGCGGTACTGCTCGACCCGGGGGCGGGCGGTCCGGCGTACCGGATCACCGGACGGCGCCGGCTGGCCCGGCTGGCCGAACTGGTCGGCGACCGCCCGCCGGCCGCCCCACCCGACCGGTGGCCGGGCGCGCCGGGTTGACCTCACCGGCCCGGCGGCCGACCGGCGGGCCCGGCCGCAGGGGTGGCCGGTCGACGGCGTCGGCGGGACCGTTCGGCGGGCGAGGCGGTGCCGGCGGTCGATACCCGGTCGACCGGTTGGCGGAGCCGACGTACGCTGGGATCGACGGCTGTCGTATCCCGGACAACGGATGTCAGATTTGTTCGCTTCCGCCTGTTGTGAGCGTGCTGTCGCAGGCGGGATCCATCCGGTTGGCCACGCGGGAATCAACCGTGGGTGTACGGTGTCGCCGTCCGGCATGACCGTGCGCCCGGCGTTGTCGCGTCCGAGGTCACCGCAGCGTAGCGGGGCGATTCGGCGCCCGCGCAACCCTGGGGTCGGGGAGCGCGTTACGTTGGACGTCCGGCCACCGACGGGTGGATCCGGCGCCGGGGCGAGTGCGGACAGGGCGGTCTGTGGCGCGGAGATCGTGAGTGAGGGCAGGGGACGAAGTGCCGAGTAACGCCAGGAGTACCCGTCTGGTCATCGTCGAGTCACCGGCGAAGGCCAAGACGATCTCGGGCTATCTCGGCCCGGGATACGTCGTGGAGGCGAGCCTGGGTCACGTCCGTGACCTGCCGCGCAACGCCGACGACGTGCCGGCGAAGTACAAGGGCGAGTCGTGGGCGCGGCTGGGTGTCGACGTCGACAACGGCTTCGCCGCCCTCTACGTCGTCTCACCCGACCGCAGGCAGCAGATCAGCAAGCTGACCAAGCTGGCCAAGGAGGTCGACGAGGTCTTCCTCGCCACCGACGAGGACCGGGAGGGCGAGGCGATCGCCTGGCACCTGGTCGAGACGCTGAAGCCCCGGGTTCCGGTCAAGCGGATGGTCTTCCACGAGATCACCCGGCAGGCGATCCAGGCGGCGGTGGCGAATCCCCGGGAGATCGACCGCGACCTGGTCGACGCCCAGGAGGCCCGGCGGATCCTGGACCGGCTCTACGGCTACGAGGTCTCCCCGGTGCTGTGGCGCAAGGTCCGGTCCGGCCTCTCCGCCGGCCGGGTCCAGTCGGTGGCGACCCGGATCGTCGTCGAGCGTGAGCGGCAGCGGATGGCGTTCCGCACCGCCGAGTACTGGGACATCCTGGCCACCCTGTCGGTGCGTAACGGCGGCGACGGACCGCGTACCTTCGGCGCCACCCTGATCGCGCTGAACGGCGACCGGATCGCCACCGGTCGCGACTTCGAGCCCACCACCGGCCGGGTGCGGCCCGAAGCCGGGGTCATGCACCTCGACGCGGACGGCGCGCGAGGACTGGCCGCCCGGCTCGACGGGCGGCCCTTCACCGTCACCCGGGTCGACGAGAAGCCGTACCGGCGTCGGCCGTACGCGCCGTTCATCACCTCGACGCTGCAGCAGGAGGCGGCCCGCAAGCTCCGCTTCTCGTCCCAGCAGACGATGCGTACCGCGCAGCGGCTGTACGAGAACGGCTACATCACCTATATGCGTACCGACTCGGTGAACCTCTCCGAGACGGCGATCGCCGCCGCCCGCCGCCAGATCGCCGAACTGTACGGCGAGCGCAACGTGCCGCCGGAGCCCCGCCGCTACACCGGCAAGGTCAAGAACGCCCAGGAGGCGCACGAGGCGATCCGACCGGCCGGCGACAACTTCCGCACCCCGGGCGAGGTGGCGAACGAGCTCTCCGCCGAGGAGTTCAAGCTCTACGAACTGATCTGGCGCCGGACCATCGCCTCCCAGATGACCGACGCGGTCGGCTCCAGCGTTTCGGTCCGGATCCGGGCGGTCTCCAGCGCCGGCGAGGAGGCCGACTTCGGCGCCACCGGCAAGACCATCACCGAGCCGGGCTTCCTGCGGGCGTACGTCGAGTCCTCCGACGACGAGAACGCCGAGGCCGAGGACGCCGAGCGGCGACTGCCGAACCTGGTCAAGGACCAGCCGCTGACCGCCGACGACCTCGCCGCCCAGGAGCACCACACCCAGCCGCCGTCCCGCTACACGGAGGCGTCACTGGTCAAGGCGCTGGAGGAACTCGGCATCGGCCGGCCGTCGACGTACGCGTCGATCATGCAGACCATCCAGGAACGGGGGTACGTCTCCAAGCGCGGCCAGGCGCTGGTCCCGTCCTTCCTCGCCTTCGCCGTGGTCGGGCTGCTGGAGCGGCACTACCCGAGGCTGGTCGACTACAACTTCACCGCGGCGATGGAGAACGAGCTGGACGAGATCGCCGGTGGTGACCACGCCGCGGTCGACTTCCTCACCGCGTTCTACTTCGGCAGCGGGGACGGCGGCGACCAGTCGATCGCCCGGGCCGGCGGCCTGAAGAAGATGGTCACCGAGAACCTCAGCGAGATCGACGCGCGCAGCGTCAACTCGATCCCGCTCTTCGTCGACGACGAGGGGCGCGCGGTCGTGGCCCGGGTCGGCCGGTACGGGCCGTACCTGGAGCGGCACCTGCCCGGTGCCGAGCCGACCCCGCACGCCGAGGGTGAGGACGGCGGCGGGCACGGGGACCGGGCCACCATCCCGGACGGGGTCGCCCCGGACGAGCTGACCCCGGAGAAGGTGCACGAACTCTTCCTCGGCGGTGGTGGCGAGCGCAAGCTCGGCGAACATCCGGAGACCGGCGAGCCGATCGTGCTCAAGTCCGGCCGCTTCGGCCCGTACGTCTCCAGTGGCGAGCGGACCTCGTCGCTGCTGCGTACGCAGTCGCCGGAGACGCTGACCATGGCGGACGCGTTGAAGCTGCTCTCCCTGCCCCGGGTGGTCGGTACCGATCCGGAGGGTGCCGAGATCGTCGCCAACAACGGCCGCTACGGCCCGTACGTGAAGCGGGGTGACGACTTTCGCTCCCTGGAGTCCGAGGACCAGCTTTTCACCGTCACCCTCGACCAGGCGCTCGCCCTGCTGGCGGCCCCGAAGACTCGGCAGCGCCGGGCCGCCGCGCCGCCGCTGCGCGAGATGGGGCCGGACCCGCTGACCGAGAAGCCGCTGGTGATCAAAGATGGCCGGTTCGGGCCGTATGTCACCGACGGTGAGGTCAACGCGTCGCTGCGGCGCGGCCAGACTCCCGAGGCGCTGACCCTGGAGGAGGCCTCGGAGATGCTGGCCGAGAAGCGCGCCAAGGGGCCGTCGCCGCGGAAGAAGGCAACCAAGAAGGCGGCCGCGAAGAAGGCTGCCGCGGGGGCCGAGGCGGGTACGACCGCGGCGAAGAAGACGACGGCGAAAAAGGCCACGACGGCGAAAAAGGCCACGGCGGCGAAGAAGACCGCTGCGAAGAAGGCTCCGCCGAAGAAGGCGGCGCCGAGGAAGGCGGCCGCGGGGACGGGGGCGGCGGAGGATTCCGCCTGACGCCTGCGGTTGGTGGTGGCCGTGGCGGCGAAGCCGTCGCAGGTTCTGACCAGGACTTCACGCATCATCCCGGCGTGTGCCGAGGGTGCCTCGAAGGTCAACGTGGCGGCGGGGTCCGGTGTCTGGCCGTCCACCGCGACGCGGCCCCGGGACCCGCCCCGGCCGGCTGACCGCGTAGCGGTGGCGGTTTCCGAGTCGCGCCTGGTCCGCCTGATCGACGAGTAGCGGCCGGGCCCCCGGAACTGGGCCCAGGTGGCGCACCGGGCGCAGGCCCGTGCTGACGTCAGCTCCCACCAGCGTCCGTACTCGGTCCGCGTCCAGCCCGGGGCGGCGGGCGGTACGGGTGACGTACGGGCAGCGCCGCGCCAGTGTCGATTCCTACCGTTCCCACCAAGCCGCCGTGGACGTGCGGCAACGCCTGACTCCGATTCCCCGACGGCTTGTCGAAAACGACAGGACGCCGGGGTTGCGAATCTCGCCGATCCCACCGTGGAAGGGAGATCTCACGTATGCAGAGGAAAGCCGGGAAACCCCGCCTCACGACGTTGGTCGCGACTCTCACCGTCGCGGTCTCCGGTGCCGTCTTCGTGGCCGCGCCCTCGGCGTCGGCCGACGGTCTGACCAACCCGAGCGGCACGCTCACCGTCTCCTGCCCGGGCGCCGAGGCCTTCATCCAGGTCGACTGGAAAGCCGGGGACAGGGTGACCGTTCGCTGGCGTGTCGACGACACCGGTACGGCGACCAACATCTCTCCGGTGCTGCGGATCCAGGCCCACTCCGCCGACCACAGCGCGGCGCCCTTCATCTTCCCCAGCGGCGACGCCTACTTCGTCCTCAGGGGCGGCAACGGCCACCACGAGGTCGGCCTCAGGTCCGACTGGAACCCTGACAGCATTCCCAACATCAATCACCTGAAGGTGCGGGTCCAGAACGGGACGACCGAGCAGGGAACCTCCTGCTACCAGGAGAGGAACATCTTCAACTGGAGCATGATCGGCCACAAGAACGCCATGGCCAAGCGCGGTGTGGCCTATCGAACCGGAGGAGTGGGAACTCCGGAGCACCCGGGCTACGACTGCTCGGGCCTGGTCTACGCCTCCTACAATCCGATCGGCAACTTTCCCGGCTGGCCGGTCCGCCGCGCCGTCGACATGTGGAACTGGGCCAAGGACAACCAGTCTCCGGGGAAGTTCTACGCCAAGTCGGTCGACTACTCGGACCTGAAGGTCGGTGACCTGATCTTCTACAAGACGACCAGCGAAGCCGTCGGCCACGTCGCCTTCTGGGAGGGCGACGGCCAGATCCTCGACGCGCTCGAACCGGGCACCACCGTCAGCGTCCATTCCGAAGGCAGCCTCCGCAACGTCCGCGTCGCGGCGTTCCGCATCCTCGGTGTCTCGACCGTCGCCAACGGATGACCGTCGCCCCTGGGTGTCCTGGCCGCGCCCGGGACGCCCAGGAGCCGCCGCCGCACGACGGCTGACCGGCCCAGCGCCGGCTCTGTGGAACCTCGGCCCCGGCGTGCTCCAGCCAGCACTCCGGGGCCGCTGGCGTCTTCCTGGCCTAGGATCATCTGGTGCTCCGAAGACCGCGGATCATCAGTCTGGTCACTCGGCGCGGGTACGAGTGACGGCGACGAGCTTCGGCGGGCTGCTTCGCGCCCATCGCCGCCGTACCGGAATGACACAACAGGAACTCGCCGCGCGGGCGGGCGTGAGCACGGGCGCGATCCGCGATCTGGAACAGGGCAGGACGAGAAGTCCGAAATGGGGCTCGGTCCAGGCCATCGCCACCGCACTCGGGCTGAGCGCGCGTGACGTCGGACAACTTCACGCCACCGCCGAGGCCCAACGCGTACACCGCGCCGAAGCTGGTCCGGTCCGTGCGGGCCCGCTGCGCATCCGGGTGCTCGGTCCGGTCGAAGTCTGGCACGGCGATGTCCAGGCATCCCTCGGCTCCGACCGGCAACGCACGCTGCTCGCGCGGCTCGCACTCGGCGCCGGCGCGGCGGCCGGCCAGGACGAACTCGTCGCACTTCTGTGGCAGCACGGCGAAGCCCAGAACGCGGTGAGCCTGCTCCACACGCACGTCGCCAGGTTGCGCCGGCTGCTGGACTCCGACGGACGGACCGGCAGCGTGCTTGTCGGCGGTCAGGCCGGGTACCGGCTCGTGGTCAGCGCCGATCATCTGGACCTACTGACGTTCCGCGAACTCGTCGCGCGAGCGGCGTACGACGCGCCGGAGGCGGCGTTGACCCGGCTTGCCGAGGCCGTCGCGCTGTGGCGCGGTGAGATCGACGCGGAGCGGGTGGTGTTGAGCCCGCTCTACACCGCGGTAGCCGCCGAGTACACCAACGCGGTCCGGACGTTCGCCACGCTGGCGCGCGATCTCGGCAGGCCGGAACGGGCACTGACACCGTTGCGGGAACTCGCGGATCGGCACGAGCTGGACGAGCCGCTGCACGTCGAGCTGATCCTGACCCTGGCCGCGAGCGGCCGGCAGGCAGAAGCACTCGCGGCGTACGACCGGATCCGGTCCACACTCGCCGACCAACTCGGCATCGATCCTGGAGAGCGGCTGCGGTCCGCCCAGCTCGCGGTGCTTCGGCAGCAGGAACGACAGGCCCGCCGGACCACGGGGCGGATCGCAATCCACCAGGCACCCGCCCCGCCGCCGGACTTTGTCGGCAGGGCGGACGAGATGGACAGCATCGAGACAGCGCTGGTCAGAAGCGGTCAGCAGTCCGGACCGGCCTCGTCCCGAATCGTCCTGATCAACGGAATCGCCGGGGTTGGTAAGACCGCTCTCGCGCTTGCCGCCGCCGACCGGTTGCGCGCGAGGTATCCGGACGGTCAGCTCTACGCCGACCTGCACGGTGCCGCCGCGACCGCGTCGAAGCCGATGCAGGTGCTCGGCCGGTTTCTGCGCGCGCTCGGCGTGCCGGGCCGGCGGATCGGGACCGACGACGTCGAGGCGGCCGCACTGTTCCGCAGCGAGCTCGCCGACCGGCGGATGCTGGTGTTACTGGACAACGCTCATGACGCCGACCAGATCCGGCCGCTGCTGCCGGGTGCGGGCCACAGTGACGTGATCGTGACCAGCCGACGGCGGATGCCCGGCCTCGCCGGGGCGAAGGTTGTTGACCTCGAACCGCTCGACGCGGAGGAGGCGATCACCCTGATCGCCGCGACCGCAGGGGCGCACCGGACCGACGCCGATCCCGCTGCGGCGCGTGCCCTCGCCGAGGCGTGCGCACGGCTGCCGCTCGCGCTGCGTATCGCGAGCGCGCGGCTCGCCACCCGGCAGGCGTGGGCCATCGGCGACCTCACCCGCCGACTGCACGACGACAACCGCAGACTCAGCGAGCTGTCCACCGGTGACTCGAGCGTGCTCAGCAGCTTCCAGCTCAGCTATGCCGACCTGAGTGCCGCGGCCCAGCGCGCGTTCCGGCTGTGCAGCCTGCATCCCGGTGACGATTTCGGCGCCGACGGCACCGCCGTCCTGCTGGGGATGCCGCCGGACGAGGCCGATCGCGTGCTGGAGGACCTGCTTGAGGCGAACATGCTGATGCAGTACGCGACGGACCGCTACCGGTACCACGACCTGCTCGGCCTGTACGCCCGACAGCTACTCGCCCAGGACACCGAGCGCGAAACCGCGCGCTCGCGGCTGTACAGCTGGTACGCCGAGGCGGTGACCGCCGCGATGGAGTGGGTGTACCCGCAGCTCGTGCGACTCGAGACGCATGCCGGGCGGGACGGGTTCTTCGCGTCCGGGAGCGATGCGCTCGCCTGGCTGGACGTCGAGCTGCCCGCGTTGGTCGCCGTCGTCAGGCAGACGGCCAAGTCCGCCGACCCGGCGCTGTCCTGGCGGATCACCGACCAGCTCCGCGGCTACTTCCTGGTCCGCCGGCATGTTGATGGCTGGCTACCCCTGGCGCAGGTGGGTCTGGACGCGGCCGTCAGGGCGGGCGACGACGTCGCGCGGACCGCGATGTTGATCAGCCGTGGCCAGGCGCTGTGGTCGGTCGGCCGGGACGAGGAGGCGCTGTCCGACTGCCTCGCCGGCGAGCGGTCCGCGGTCACCATCGGCTGGACGACGGCCGCCGCGTACCTGTCTCACCACATCGGGTGGCACCATCTGGAGCAGGGCAAGCTCGCCGACGCGGACCAGTGGCTGCGCCGCGCGCTCGACCTGACCGAGGACGACCAGCTCGGCCACGTGCGGGCGGTCGCGCTCAACGGACTCGGGGTGATGCGGTTGTGCCAGGGCGAGCTGCGGGACGCCGCCGAGCTGCTCAACGCGGCGCTGGAGATAAACGAGGCAACCAGCCGGGAGACCTCGGCACTGGCCAATCAGGGCAATCTGGCGAGTGCGCTACGTCAGCTTGGCGCGGAGGCGCGCGCCTCCGAACTGCTCACCAAGGCACTCGCGGGTTACCGGAAGGGGGCGAACCTGCGCGGAGAGCTGTCTACCCTGGATGAGCTGAGCCAGCTGCACAGACAGCGTGGAGACGCCACCGGGGCGCTGGAGGTGGCGAGGCGAGCGCACGACATCGCCGTCGCGGTCCACGACCGGAAGGCCACCGCCCAGACCGCGGCCACCGCGGCACAGGCGTATCTCGCGCTCGGCGACGCGACGACCGCAACCCGGTGGTTCGAGGACTCTGTGCGGATCGCGCACAACACCTACCCGTTTGTCGAGGCACGGGCCTTGGTCGGCCTCGCCGCCGCCCGGCTCTCCGCCGGTGACCCTGCATCGGCGAGCCGCACCGCTGAACAGGCCGTGGCGATCGCCGGGTCCTGTGGCTTCCGGCTGCTCGAAGAGCGGGCGTTGGCCGCGCTGCGCGCATCGACGGGACAGGGAGGCCCACCACCACGACCGCACCGGTAGCGGTGGTGGCGGTCGGGGCACGGCCGGGTGGTCCGTCAGGCGTCGGCCGTCGGCCTGGGGCGGCGGAAGCCGTACGTCTGGTAGCGCGGCTGGAAGCCGAGTGAGGTGTAGAGCCGGTGCGCCGGCAGGTTGTCCGCGTTGTAGTGGACGCTGACCGTACGCATGCCGGCCGCCCGCATCCCGTGCATCGCTACCAGCATCGCGGCCCGGGCCAGTCCGCGTCGGTGGACGTCGGGGTGGGTGCCGACCGGCTCGAAGTGGCCGAGCCGGTTGTGGTCGTCCAGCCAGTGGACGGTGAAGGCGGCGATCCGACCGTCCGGGGCCTCGACCACGATCTCCCGCTCCGGGTCATACCCGGGTTTGGTCATCACCGCCGACCGGTACAGCTCACCGGTCCAGTCGGTGTCGAAGCAGCGGTTGCGGGCCTCGGCGAGCTGGTCGGCGTCGGTGGGCCGGGCTGGGCGGACCACGAAGCCGTCGGGCACGGTCGGCTCGGGTAGCGGGGCGCCGAGGTCGCGCTCGGTGACGTTGTCCCAGGTACGGAACTGGGTGAAGCCGAGTTCGGTGAGCAGGCGGATCCGGGTGACGTCCCGGTCGTACACGTCGGTGAGGACGTACTCCTCGGTGTCGGCGAGGTGCCGGGCGGTCGTCTCGTACGCGACCCGGAGCATCTCGTGTTCGGTGGGGCCGCCCCGTAGGTCGGGGGCGGTGAAGACGTCGAACGCCGCACCGAACCGCAGGTTGATGGCGAGGCCGACGACCGTGCCGGTCAGCTCCCAGACCTGGACCGGGGTCAGTGGCCGAGGACCTGCTCGGTGTAGGAGTTGGCGAAGACCCGGTCCGGGTCGAGCCGGTCGCGGACCGCCAGGAAGTCGGCGAACCGGGGGTACGCCGGAGCGAGCGACGTCGCGTCCCGGTAGTGCAGCTTGCCCCAGTGCGGTCGACCGCTGAGCGCCGCCGCGACCTGCTCGAAGGCCCGGAAGTACGGCTCGGCGGGCATGCCGGCGTACTGGTGGATCGCGAGGTACGCCGACTCGCGTCCGTAGCCGTGGGAGAGCCAGATGTCGTCCGGGGCGGTGAACCGGACCTCGACCGGGAAGAGGACCTTGAACGGGAGGTCGTCGACGATCCGGCGCAGTCCGGCGAGCGCCTCGGGGAGGGCGGCCCGGGGCAGGGCGTACTCCATCTCCTCGAAGCGGACCCGGCGCGGGGTGCAGAAGACCCGGTCGGAGCGGGCGGTGTAGGTGCGGGCGGTGAGCGCCCGGGCGGAGACCGCGTGGATGGTCGGGACCAGGGCGGGGGCGGCCCGGCCGAGCCGGCAGGCGCCGGCGAAGACCGAGTTGGCGAGGAACTCGTCGTCGAGCCAGCCCCGGAACCGGGGCAGTGGCCGGTCGTCGGTCGGCACCCGATTGTTGATCTTTACCTGGACCCGGTCGGTGTACGGGAACCAGTAGAACTCGAAGTGGTCGTTGTCGCCGATCAGGGTGGGCAGTTCGGCGAGGGTGGCGGCGAGTGGGGCGGGGCGTTCCTCGGCCCGGAGCACAAAGGCGTCGACGCAGCGGAGGGTGACCTCGACGATGACCCCGAGGGCGCCGAGGCCGACCCGGGCGGCGGCGAAGATCTCCGGTTCCACCTCTTCGGAGCAGGTCAGCAGCTCACCGGTGCCGGTGACCAGGGTGAGCCCGGCGACGAAGGTACTCAGGCAGCCGTAGTCGGCCCCGGTCCCGTGGGTGCCGGTGGAGATCGCCCCCGCGATCGTCTGTACGTCGATGTCGCCGAGGTTGGCCAACGCGAGTCCGTGTTCGGCGAGCAGGGTGTTGAGGGTGTGCAGCGGCATGCCGGCGGGCACGGTGACGAGGCGCCGCTCGGTGTCGACGTGGACCGGGCCGGTCAGGGTGGCGAGGTCGAGCCACTGGTCGTCGGCGCGGGCGACGGCGGTGAACGAGTGTCCGCTGCCGACCGGCTTGACCCGGCGTCCGGCGGAGCGGGCGGTTCGGACGGTCTCGACGACCTCGTCCACCGTCGACGGTCGGCGCGCCTCGCCGGTACTGCGCTGGTTGCCGGCCCAGTTGGACCAGACGGCCGGGGTGGTGCCGGAGGGGGTGGTACGGCCGCGCATCTGACCTCCCCGGACATGGCAACCGGTGCCATGGACGAATGTGAATTACTCTCGTGTCATGTGGTGGGTGGGAGTGAGTAAATCAGGATCGTCACGGCGAGTAAATACCACATTTCGCCTGGCTCGTTAGTCCCGGTAGCGTTTCGAAAACCGCGACGCCTAGCAACCTTCATCCCGTCGAAAGGGAGTGGCGACGAGTGTCCACGTCAACCGCCACATCCGGTCCACTGCGCCGCGTACCGGTGCAGGGCCGTAGCGTCGCCCGGGTACAGCGCATGCTCGACGCCTGCGCCGAGATAGTCGACGAGGTCGGCTATGAGGGGCTGACCACCACGCTGCTCGCCGAGCGGGCCGGAGTGGCCATCGGGTCGGTCTACCAGTTCTTCCCGGACAAGCGAGCAATCGTGCAGGCGTTGACCCTGCGTAACATGGAGGCGTACCTGGAGCGGCTGGCCGACCGGTTCTCCCGGGGAGACCTGACCCACTGGTGGGACGGTGTCGACGCCGCGATCGACGAGTACATCACCATGCACCGGGAGGTTCCCGGGTTCCGTACCCTGCACTTCGGTGACGTGGTCGACGTCCACCTGCTGGACGAGGACCGCGACAACAACGGAGTCATCGCCGAGCAGTTGGCCCGGGTGCTGGTCGAGCAGTTCGGCACCACGGACGCGCCCCGGCTGCGTTTCGCGCTGGAGATCGCGGTGGAGGCCGCCGACGCGCTGATCAAGCTGGCGTTCCGCCGCGCCCCCGACGGCGACGAGCTGGTGCTGGCCGAGGCGACCGCGCTGATCCGGGAGTACCTGCACCGGCACGTCGACGCGGCACCGTCCGCCGGCTGAGGCCGTCCGGCGGCCGGTCGGGGGCGTCCGGTGGTCGGTCAGAGGAAGGTGCGGCGCTCGCCGCGGTACGTCGGCACGCTGCCGACCACCCGGTCTCCCTCGACCAGGTGGAGTTCGGCGACCCGTTCGGCCAACTCGCCGGCCTTGGCGTGCCGGAACCAGACCCGGTCACCGACCCGCAACGCGTCCGCGCTGGTCCCGGTCACCGGGGTCTGCACCTCGCCGGCGCCCTCGGTGCCGGTCAACCGCAATCCGGCCGGCAGCCACGGCACCGGCAGCCGGTTGCGGTCGGCGATTCCGGAGGCGATCCAGCCGCCGCCGAGCAGGGTCGCGACGTCGCGGCCGGGCCGGCGGACCACGGAGAGCGCGAAGAAGGCGGCGGGGGTGGGTCGCCAGGCGCGGTAGGCGTCGAAGAGTGTCGGACCGTACAGGCCCGATCCGGCGGTGAGTTCGGTCACCGTCGGATCGGCCGTGGTCAGGGCGATACTGCCGGTGCCGCCGCCGTTGACGAACTCGAGTTCGGCGTGCTCGCGCACGGCGGTCACCGCCGCCGCGCGCCGGTGCAGCAGTTCCCGGTACGACCGGCGCTGCAGCAACCGGATCGTCGCCCCGCGCATCGCCTGCCCGGGCGGGGCGTCACCGAGCCCGGCGATGTGGCCCTCGTACGACATCACGCCGACCAGGCGGAAGCCCGGCCGGCCGGCGATGGCGGCGGCGAGGGCGCCGGCGTCGGCGGCCGAGTGCACCGGTGACCGGCGGGTCCCGACGTGCACCCGGGCGCCGAGGCGACCGGGCAGCGGGCGCCAGGACGCGTCCAGTTCGAGGCAGATCCGCAGGTCGGCCCGCTGACCGGGCGCGGCGACCGCGTCGATCAGGTCGAGTTGGTCGGTGCTGTCCACCATGAGGCAGATCGCGGCGGCGAGGTCCGGGTCGGCGGCGAGTTGGGCCAGCGCCGCCCGGTCGGCGGTCGGATATCCCACCAGGGCGTCGCCGGTGACCCCGCTGTGGACCAGCCAGATCGCCTCGCCGAGGGTGTACGCCATCACCCCCTGCCAGCCGGGCCGGCGCAGCGCCCGGTCGAGCAGCGGGCGGCAGCGCAGCGACTTGCTGGCGATCCGGATCGGTTTGCCGCCGGCCCGGCCGGTCAGCGCGCTGGCGTTGGCGTCGAACGCGGTGAGGTCGACCACGGCGAGGGGTGGTTCGAGGTGCGCCGTCGCCCGGTCCAGGCGTTGACGCAGCGTGTCGCGTTCGGTGGCCATTCGAGCACGGTAGCCCTCCTGACCGTAATGCGAAACCATCTCGCATATTCCTGGACCGGTGCACCCCGAGGTCGGCCCGGGGCGACGGCTCCGGGGAATGTCGGGGTCAGCGCCGCTGCGTACCGGGATTAGAGTGTGCTGCGGGGGAGCCCAGCGATGGGCCGGCACGCGAGGGGGACGGCCATCGACGCGAATCACAGTGGCGCCGGGCAGGGGGCGGCCGAGTCGTCGGCCGGTACGCCTGCCCCGCCCACCACGGCCACCCCGTCAGGCGCGTCCGGCGGCGGCAGCGGTCCGGTCGACCGGACCGGCTACCAGGCGCTCCGCTCCGTCCTGCGGATCCGCCCGTTCCGCCGGCTCTGGCTGGTGCTCGGCGCGGCGTCCTTCGGCGATTGGCTCGGGTTGCTGGCCACCTCGCTCTTCGCCGCCTCCCAGGTCACCGGCGACACCGCCAAGGGCCTCGCGTTCGGCGGCGTGATCGCGGTCCGGTTGCTGCCGGCCCTGGTGCTCGGCCCGATCGCCGGCGTACTGGCCGACCGGTTCGACCGGCGCTACACGATGGTCATCTGCGACCTGCTGCGCTTCGTGCTCTTCGCCTCGATCCCGCTGGCCGCGCTGCTGAACGTCGGCGGCGGTGTGGTGGTCGGCTGGGCGGCGGTCGCCACCTTCCTGATCGAGGCGATCACCCTGATCTGGATCCCGGCCAAGGAGGCCGCGGTCCCGAACCTGATCCCGCGCAGCAAACTGGAGGCCGCGAACCAGTTGACGCTGATCACCACGTACGGGATCACCCCGATCCTCGCCGCGGTGATCGCCGCCGGGCTGGACCGGACCATCCGGGCCGCTGCCGGCGGTCCGCCGCCGGGCTGGGCCGAGCCGGCACAGCTCGCCCTCTACGTCAACTCGCTCACCCGGCTCGCCACCGCGCTGGTGGTGCTCTTCGGCATCCGCGAGATCAGCGGCCGGGGCGGGATCCGGGACCGGGCCGGGCAGGCCGAGGAACAGAGCGCGCTGCGGCAGTTCGTGGACGGCTGGAAGTTCATCGGAAAGACCCCGCTGGTCCGTGGCCTGGTGCTCGGCATCTTCGGCGCGTTCGCCGGCGGTGGCGTGGTGATCGGCACCGCGAACTTCTTCACCAAGTCGCTGGCCGCCGGTGAGGCGGCGTTCTCGCTGCTCTTCGGCTCGATCTTCCTCGGCCTGTCGCTCGGTATCGGGCTCGGTCCGATGGTCGTCCGGGAGATGTCCCGCCGCCGCTGGTTCGGGTTGAGTATCGTCCTGGCCAGCGGCTCGGTGCTGGTGCTGGCCGGCTCCATCCACCTGTCGATGGCGATCCTCGGCGCACTGCTGGTCGGCGCCGGCGCCGGAATGGCCTTCCTGGCCGGCACCACCCTGCTCGGCGGCGAGATCGCCGACGAGGTACGCGGCCGGGTCTTCGCGGTGGTGCAGACCGGCACCCGGCTGGTGCTGATCCTGGCCATCTCGGTCAGCAGCCTGCTGGTCGGTCTCGGCGGATCCTGGCAGCTGCGCATCGCCGACCTGGGCATCTCGGTCTCGTCGACCCGGGTGCTGCTGCTGGTCGCCGGACTCGCCGGCATCTTCACCGGGATCAAGGCGTTCCGCCAGATGGACGACAAGCCGGGCGTGCCGGTCCTGGCCGACCTCTGGGGCTCGATCCGGGGCCGGCCGCTCTTTCCGGCCGAGCCGTTCGCCGCCACCGGGATGTTCGTGGTCTTCGAGGGCGGCGAGGGGGCCGGCAAGTCGACCCAGGTCAGCCGGCTCGCCGAGGCGCTGCGGCAGCAGCACCGCGAGGTCGTGGTGACCCGGGAGCCCGGGGCGACCGCCGCCGGCGAGCGGATCCGCCGACTGGTGCTGGAACGGACCGAGGGCCAGGAGCCGCTGGCGCCCCGGGCGGAGGCGTTGCTCTACGCCGCCGACCGCGCACACCACGTGGCCACCGTGGTCCGGCCGGCGCTCGCCCGGGGCGCGGTCGTGATCAGCGACCGGTACGTCGACTCCTCCCTCGCCTACCAGGGGGCTGGTCGTACCCTGCCGGTCGAGGAGATCTCCTGGCTCTCCTCCTGGGCCACCGGTGGCCTCAAGCCCGACCTGGTTGTCCTGCTCGACGTCGAGCCCCGGACCGGCCTGGCCCGGGTGGCGTCCCGGGGCGGCGAGGCGGATCTGCTGGAGAGCGAGTCCCGCGAGTTCCACGACCGGGTCCGGTACGCCTTCCTCGACCTGGCCTCCGACGACCCGAAGCGCTACCTGGTGCTGGACGCCTCCCGACCGGCGGACGAACTCGCCACGCAGGTCGCCGACCGGGTGGTCGGCATGCTCGGCGATCCGGAGGGTACGGCGGCCGACACCCGGTCGACGGAGTCGGCGAACCGGCCGGAGTTATCCGACCCGAGCTCCTTCGACTCCGACCCGGACTCCTTCGACTCCGACCCGAGCTCCTTCGACTCCGACCCGGGTTCCTCTGACGCTGGCCGGGCGACGGACAGCCGCCCCGATGGGGTCGGTTCCGTCCCGGCGACGGGCGCGGACGCCGAGGTCGTCGCGGCCGACAGCCATCCCGGTGCGGCCCCGGTGGACGGGCACGGGCGCCAGGGCGGCGGGTCCGGGGACGCCGGGGCGCCGGCGGAGAGTCGTTCCGCCACCGTCACGGGTGAATTCGAGCTCGAACGGCGGTCCTGATGCCGGACGTCTTCGCCGAGCTGGTCGGCCAGCCGGAGGCGGTCGACACGCTGCGCCGGGCCGCCCTCGCCGCGGCGGAGACGGTCCGGATCGCCGCGGAGACGCTCCGGGACGGTGTGCAGTCGCCCGGAGGTGATCCGGCGCCGGGCGGCGACACATCGGCCACCGGGGCCGGGAGCGCGATGACCCATGCGTGGATCTTCACCGGCCCGCCCGGATCGGGGCGGTCGGTCGCGGCCCGGGCGTTCGCGGCGGCGTTGCAGTGCCTCCGGGGCACCGGCTGCGGCGAGTGCGCCGGCTGCCACACCACGCTCGCCGGCACCCATGCCGACGTACGGTTCGTGGTCCCCGAGGGGCTCTCGATCGGGGTCGCCGAGATGCGGGCCCTGGTGCTGCGGGCGGCGAGTACGCCGAGCGGCGGCCGCTGGCAGGTACTCGTGATCGAGGATGCCGACCGGCTCACCGAGGCGGCCGGTAACGCGCTGTTGAAGGCGATCGAGGAGCCGCCGCCGCGTACCGTCTTCCTGCTCTGCACCCCGTCCACCCACCCGGACGACATCTCGGTCACCATCCGCTCCCGGTGCCGACTCGTGGCGTTGGTGCAGCCGCCGGCGGAGGCGGTGGCTGCCGTACTCCGGGACCGGGACGGCATCGCGCCGGACGTGGCGGCCTGGGCCGCGGCGGCGGCGCAGGGGCATGTCGGCCGGGCCCGCCGGTTGGCCCGCGACCCGGACGCGCGCAAGCGGCGGGAGTCGGTGCTCGCCGTACCGCGTCGGCTGACCAGCGTCGGCGCCTGCTTCGACGCGGCCTCCACCCTGATCGAGGCGGCCGAGGCGGAAGCGGCGGCGGCGGTCGCGGAGGCCGACGCGGCCGAGCGGGCCGCGCTGGAGACCGCACTGGGCGCCGGCGGCACCGGGCGGGGGGCGGCCGGGGCGATCCGGGGAGCCGCCGGGCAGCTCAAGGACCTCGAACGACGGCAGAAGTCCCGGGCCACCCGGGCTCAGCGGGACGCCCTCGACCGGGCGCTGGTGGACCTGGCCGGGTTCTACCGCGACGTGTTGACCGTCGCGATGCGCGCCCCGGTCGCCCCGGTGCACACCGATGTGGCGACGACGGCCGAGTCCGCCGCCGGGAAGTGGACGCCCGAGAGCACGTTGCGCCGGCTGGAGGCGGTGCTCCGCTGCCGTACGGCGATCGAGACCAACGTCAAGCCCCGGATCGCGGTCGAGGCGATGATGCTCGCCCTGTGGCGCGGCTGACCCCGAGCCTCCCCTCGCCCGACCCTCACGCCGCGTGGGGATCCCGTTGATGATCTGAGCGTTACCGCCCCTACCGGGCCGGAATAAGGTCCAGGATGCTCAGATCATCAGCATCTGGGGGGTGGCACGTGGCTGGCGGACCGAAATGCCCGACCGTTGGCTCCGGGCGCTTCTGCGTAGGACGTTTTGGAAGCGGGTCTTCCGTTCGGGTGGACCGAGCGGTACGGTCCAGTGCCGTAACGTATCGAAGGTGACATATTCGAGCGTCAACCTCCGTCGGCGGCCGGAAGGCGATGGCCAACGGACATCCGGGCGACGGGAGAGGACCGGCCGATGGCGCGGGAGATCGACGAGGCCTGGGTCGAGGAGGCGATCGAGCGCTACCGCCGCATCGAGGCACTGCAGGCCGAGTTCGACCAGGCCGTGCGGCGGGCCGAGGTCAGCGTCCAGTCCCCGGACGGCCTGGTCGAGCTGATCGTCACCGCCGACGGGACGATCAGCGACGTACGTTTCCTGGGACCGTTGCACGCCCGCAGCGGTGTGGAGGTGGCCCGGTCCGTCCGGTCCGCGATCGCCGCCGCGCAGGACGCCGCCCGGTGGGCCCGGGAGAAACTGCATACCGAGACGTACGGCGAGTACCGCCGGCTCACGGAGGCCTGAGTGGACAGTCTCCGCGACCTGGCCGGCCGGATCGACGACGCGACCGAGACGCTGGCCGAACTCGCCCGCCGGCTGCCGTACGTCGGTGCGGCGGGGGACGCGCTGCACGCCGACGGCCCCGGACGGCCGGGCGAGATCGGCCGGGCGCTGCGGCGTCAGTGGGAGACGATCCTCGACGACCGGGTCCGGGAGCTGACCGGCGCCGCCGACCGGCTGACCGACACCGCCGCCGCGCTGCGCACCGCCGCCGAGTGGTACGCCGACAGTGACGACGCCGCCGAGCAGCGGTTCCTGGGCGGCGCGACCGGTCGGTACGCCGAGAGTGGCGGTCGGTACGCCGAGGGTGGCGGTCGGTACGCCGAGGGTGGCGGTCGGTACGCCGAGGGTGGCGGTCGGTACGCCGAGGGTGGCGGGCGTGGGACGGGAGGGGAGGGCTGATGGACGCGCTCGACCATCTCGCCGGCCCGGGCGCCGACCTGCTCCGCCGGGTCGACACGCTGCTCGGCGACGCCGGTGCTCCCGCCGGACACCCGGTCTGGCCGTTGCTCCGCCGGCTCCGGGTGTTGCCCGGGGACGCGCTGGACGCGGTGCTCGCCTGCCGTCCGGCCCCGCTGGTCGCCGCCGGCGCCGCGACCCGTACCGCAGGGCGGGCGTACGACGAGGTGCGGGTCGTGCTGACCGGGCCGGGGAACTGGCGGGGGTCGGCCGCCGAGGCGTACGCGGTGCGGCGGCGGGCACTGGTGACCTACCTTGGGGACGGGCCGGGGAGCCTGGCCGGGCGGATGACCACCACGGCCGGGTACGCCGACGCGGTCGCCGACTGGATCGGACGTACCCGGGGCGCGTTGGCCCGTACCCTCGCCGAGGTGCTCGGCTCGGCGGAGGCGGTGACGGTGGTGACGGCACCCGCCGACGGTCCGGTGACCGGTCCGGTGACCGGTTCGGTGGCCGCCGCCGAGATCGGCGCCCGGGTGCTGGCCACGGTCGCCGAGGCGTACGACGAGGTGGAAGCGTTGTCGGGACGGTGGGCGGCGGAGCTGGCCGGGGTGGGTCAGCCGCCGGCCGGGCCGCCCGTACCCGGTCCGGACGGGGACGGTCCGGTCGACGCCGGACCGGTCGTGGTCTGAGCTGGCGTCACCCGGCCGGGGCGGCTGGCGACGGTGACCGTTCGGTCCATGGTCGGATCCGTCGTAGGGTGTCGGTATGGGCATGCTGTGCGCGGTCAGTTTCAACCGTTACGGCCGCCTCTACTACCTCGACCCGGGTGAGCTGCGTCCGGAAGTCGGCGACCGGGTGCTGGTGCCGACCGACGAGGGTACCGAGGTGGCCGAGTGCGTCTGGGCGGCGCAGTGGGTCTCCGACGACACCAGCGGTTTTCCCCGGCTGGCCGGCATGGCGACCGAGGCGGACCTGCGTCGGGACGAGACGCAGCGGCGGCGTAAGGCCGAGGCGAAGGTGGCGGCGAAACGGCTGATCCGCGAGCACGGGCTGCCGATGAAGGTGGTCGCGGTCGACCACGTACTCGACGCGGGCTCGGTCGGCGCGAACAGCGCCCGGACCACGATCTACTTCACCGCACCGCACCGGGTCGACTTCCGGTCGCTGGTCCGCGACCTGGGCGCCACCCTGCACTGCCGGGTCGAGCTGCGTCAGCTCTCGGCCCGGGACTCGGCGCGGGTCCAGGGCGGCATCGGCTCCTGCGGGCGGGACCTCTGCTGCGCGACGTTCCTGACCGACTTCGAGCCGGTGACCATCCGGATGGCGAAGGACCAGGACCTGCCGCTCAACCCGCTGCGGATCTCCGGGGCGTGCGGGCGGCTGATGTGCTGCCTGAAGTACGAGCACCCGCTCTATGCCAACAGCGCCAGCTATCCGACGCCCGGCCAGCGGGTCGAGACACCGGAGGGGCCGGGGCGGGTCGTCTCCCGGCACCCGCCGAGTGAGACGGTCACCGTCCGGCAGTCGTCGGACGGCAGCACCAGCCGGTGCGCCCTGTCCGACGTCTGCGGTTCACGCCGGGCGTACGAGCAGCGCTGAGCGGCTACGGACTGCTGTTGCCGCCCCGCTGATCCGGTGACCGGGACGGTGGGAACGTGCGGACCGGGTCGGCGTACCCGCGGAGCAGCAGCGCGCGGCGGATCATCCGGTCGACCGGCACCCAGCCGATGAACCGGGCGTGCAGTTCGACCGGGTCCGGTCCCGGATTCGGGTTGAGCTTGTACAGATCCTCGGTAGCCTCGTGCAGGCACAGGCCGAGATAAACGAAAAGGGCCAACGGATCGTGTCGGTATTCGACGCGTAACGTCGCCCTGGCGCTGTCGCACGGCCAGTCGGTTTCGCAGATCCGGCAGGCCCAGGTGGGCCGCCGGGGAATGTGCTCGCCGGGATTGGTGAATGCCGCCGCGTTCCGCAGCACCGGGGTGCCCATCAGTTCGGGCGGTCACTGGTACGGGACCGCTGGGCCGGGGTGAGCCGGCCGGCCCGGCCGACCCGGTGCCCGTACCCGGTGGGGCCGGGCCACGACGGTCGCTGGTTGGGCCGGTCGGACCCGGCGGGGCCGTGCCACGCCGGGCTCTGGTTCAGGGTACGGGGTCGGGCGCCCGGGTCCGGGTCGAACGGCATTGGTACGACCGGTACCGCGTCCGGGCAGGCCCAGCGGAATCCGCACCAGCAGTAGCGCCAGAGTCGTCGCCAGTTTCTCCGGTGGGCTCGCATGTGCTGGCACCTCTTCGCCGATCCGATTCCATCAACGTCGTCGATTTCCACCCTGGACTGACAGCACTCAGTTACGGGAGATGTGTGATGAGTAGTGGTCGGCGAGTGTGGACCCGCCGGCCGCAGTACGACACACCTGGGGAGTAATCGGCATGAACGAGCTTCGGGAACTGCTTCGTCGGGAGCGCACCAGGCGCGGACTGACACAGGACCAGACCGGGGCGGCGGTCAACGTTTCCGCCTCCTCCGTCGGTGCGTTCGAGTCCGGGCGCATGGTGCCGATGCCGGACACCGCGCGGGCCTACGACACGCTTTTCGAGACCGGGGACGAGGTCCAGCGGCTCTCCGCGGAGGCGAGGTCGGAGGCACAGGCACCGTGGTTGCGTCCGTGGACCGACAACGAGCGGCGGGCCACCCTGCTGCGGTGGTTCGAGCACTCGCTGATCCCCGGTCTGCTGCAGACCGAGGCGTACGCCCGGGCGATCCTCGCGGTTGGGCCGCACCGGCCGGACCGGGTCGAGGAGTTGACGGCCGCCCGGCTGGAACGGCAGACCGCCGCGCTCGACCGGAACGACCCGCCAACGATGGTGGCGATCATCGGCGAGGCGGCGCTGCGCTACGGCAGCGGGCCGATGATGAAGGAGCAGCTGGAGCACCTGGTCGACATGGGCGACCGGCCGAACGTGCACATCCGGATTAGCGGGCGCGTTCATCATCGCCAACCTGCCCGGGGCCGGTGGGCCCCGGCTCAGCTACCTGGACGACCAGCTCCGGGGGCGGACCGTGGCCGACGTGGAGGACATGGCCGATCTCGACCGGACGTGGGAGAGTTTGAGTGCTCTCGCACTGCCGTGCGACCAGTCCCGCGACCTGATCCTGAGGATTCTCCATGAGCACAGCTGAACCGAGCTGGCGGAAGTCCAGCCGCAGCAGTTCGAACGGCGGCGCCTGCGTCGAGGTGGCCGACAACCTGCCCGACCGGGTGCTGGTCCGGGACAGCAAGGACCAGGCCGGTCCGGTGCTGACCTTCGGGCCGACGGCGTGGCGGAGCTTCGTCGGCCTGGCCAAGCGCGGCTGATCCGAGCGTTCGGGGAGTCCGTGACCACATTGTCGGGCCTCCCCGCCCTCGGGCAGCCCTTGGCCACATGTCAAGCGGCCGTCCTCCGCACACCTTGTCTGCGGCTGTAGCTGTCCGGTTACTGCGAACACGGAGGTGGCGAAAGCATGGCGCTGACCGAGAGACCCCATTGGCGTACCAGCACTCGCAGCGGTTCGAACGGCGGCGCCTGTGTCGAGGTGGCCGACAACCTGCCCGGCCGGGTGCTGGTCCGGGACAGCAAGGACCGGTCCGGCCCGGTGCTGGCCTTCGGGCCGACGGCATGGCGCGACTTCGTCGGCTTGGCCAAGCGCGGCTGAGCGGGCCGTCTCTGACGTCGTGAATCTTGGTATTCCAGCGCTGCTGTGGCGACGCGGGAATACCAAGATTCGCACTGATCACCTGGGCAGTCGGGGCTTCGCGGCCTTGAAGATGGCGATGGCGAAGTCCTTGTAGTCGATGTCCAGCGCCCTGGCCTCGACCCGGACCGTGAAGACGCCGTCCGGCAGCTTCACGTCAAGGATCCCGAAGTCGCTGTGCTCGAACCACCACGCGGTGACACCGAGGCCGGACACCGGCGGCGGGAACTGGAACTCCGGCTCGCCGCCCGGCTTCCAGGTCGTGACCACCCGGGTCGCGTCGTTGTCCACGGTGTACGTGCAGCGGTTCTCGTTTCCGGCCACCCTCTGCACCGGCTTGTACACGCGGGCCAGGTCGCTCACGATCTCGGTCAGCTCGTCACCCTTGACGAACCGGCAGCCCGCCGGCTTCGACGGGGCGGCGGAGGTGGCCGGCGCCGACGGCAGGGCCACCACAGAGGGTGTCGGGCTGGCGGTCGGCCTGCTGGCCAGGATCGCCGGCAGCTTCGACAACTCGAAGCTGGCCGAGCAGGAGTACGGAGCACGGTTGTCGGCGACCTGCACGCCGTCCACAGTGATTACGCAGGTCAGCCGGTACGACAGGTCCGAGCTGATCGCCTGCCCGCTGACGGACAGGAAGGTGAGCCCGGGCTTCGTGGTGACCTCGGTGGCCCAGACCGGCACGGATCCCGGCGACGTCGCCTCGACGTTGCCGCCGTCTGAGCCGGTGTACGTGATGGTCAGGTTCTCGTT
This sequence comes from Plantactinospora sp. B5E13, assembly GCF_039871775.1. NCBI lineage: Bacteria > Bacillati > Actinomycetota > Actinomycetes > Micromonosporales > Micromonosporaceae > Plantactinospora > Plantactinospora sp. B5E13. The sequence continues at coordinate 198,898 of NZ_JBDPLT010000007.1, read as the reverse complement.
GGCGGTGCCCGAGGCACTGATCGAGTACGAGACCTTGTGTGACGGTTCCTCCTGCGGTTCGGGTACGTCACCGGGCCCGCACCCGTTCACCAGCACCAGCAGTCCCACCAGTAGCACTGTCCCCGTTGATCTCACGCGGGCACTCTAACGAAACACTCCGTGTCCCTCGATCGCACGCAGGACGGGGTCAGCGGAGGGTGAACGGGGGCTCGGCGAGGCGTACCCGGAGGGGTTGTTCGGGGTCGAGCCAGGCGGCGTTCGGGGCGGCGTCGGGATCCGGTCGCCACCGGCGGCAGATCCGGTCCACGGCAATCGGATAGCCGGTCAGGGTGCCGTCGGCGGCCAGGTGCAGCCGCAGGAAGATCTTCGCGTCCTCGATGCCCTGGGCGGCGTACAACTCGTTGAGGTTGACCCCGAACGCGCCGGCGACCAGCAGGTAGAGCGCGGTCAGCTGGCTGGCGACCAGGCCGGCGACCGGCCCGTAGACCACCACGGCGGCGACCGCCGGCAGCGGCCACGGCGCGTCCCAGAACGGCAGCTGCAGCCAGGCCCAGGCGCCGATCGCGGCGAGCCCGATGTGTGCGAAGCCGTGGCCGAGCCCGAGCAGCCAGTGCCGGACGTGCCGTTTGCCGCTGGCGCTCGGCGGTTTGGCGAAAAACGCGGCGCCGAGCAGCGTCACCGCCAACATGATCACCAGTGGGATGCTGAACAGCCGCTGGGCGTTCGCCTCCGCCCTCGGCAGCGCCACTCCGGCCATGGTGAGCATCAGGCTCGTCTGCAGGACGCCGAGCAGGGTGGCGAAACCCGGGTTGCGCAGCGGCAGCCGGGCGAAGATGCCCCAGGCGTAACGCCGGGACACCGCCGGTTCCGGATAACGGCCGACCAGGTCGTACGACTCGCTGTGGCTGGTCCGCCGCATCAGGGTGTCCCGGGGCGGCACCTCGATCCGCTCCGGCAGCTTGTGCGTGGGATAGAGGTAGGCGCCACCGCCGCCACAGGTGATCAACTGCCGGTCCGGGCCGGCGTAGCGGGCGTAGTGGTGCAGGTCGCCGGAGAGCAGCAGCCGGACCTGCGCGCCGCGCGGCGCGACCACGGTACGGATGAAGTACTCGATCGTGTCGTACGCCCCGGGCAGGTCCACGGCCTTGACCCAGGACGGCTCTGGTACCGAGATGATCACCTTCGACTCCGGGGTGAGCCGGGTGGCCGCCTCCTCGAAGTAGCGCAACTGCGGATCGTCGAGGTACGCCCCGGACTGGCCGTCGAGCCCGTAGAGCCACCAGCCGCCGGGCAGTTCGACCGCGAAGTAGGAGCGGGCCTGCGGGGTCCGCCAGCCGCCGATGTCACCGCCCCGGGAGGCGGCGAAGACCCGCAGGAAGGCGGTCAGGCCGTCGTACCAGTCGTGGTTGCCGGGTACGGCGTAGAGCGTCGGCCGGGGCCGGTCGGCCGGCGGCTGCGGCAACGCCGCCTCGTACGGTCCCTTCGACCGGTTCTCGTACGCCTCGCCGCTGGCGGTCGGATAGACCTGGTCGCCGCCCATCAGCAGCATCTGCCCCCGGGGCAGCCGCTCCCCGTCGACCTCCAGTTCGGTTCGGGACAGCAGCCAGGCGACCGAGTAGGTGGCGTGGAAGCCGTCACCGAGGTCGGCGACGAAGTCGAGCCAGAGGTCCCCGTCCGGACCGACCTCCCGGTGAACCGGGCTCGGCAGCGAGTTCTGCAACTCCCGTTTGTCCAGGTACGCCCCGAAAAGCAGGGCCAGCAGCGTACGCAGTCCGGTGCTGATCAGGAGCAGCGGCGCGAGCCAGGGCACCGGCCGCTGCGGGGTGAAGCCGAGTTCCTTCGGGTCGAGGCTGCGCGGCCGGGCCGGGCCGGCCGGCGGGGACTCCGGCAGCACGGTCGGCCGGGACGGGTGGTCGGTCATCGATGAAAGCCTAGTCGGATCGGACACCGAGGCACTGTCCGGACGCTGACGCTCTGCCATGATCCCCTCGTGTCCGGCCGGGCCGTCGGCGAAACCCCTGCGGCGGGTCGCCGGGCGGTGTCGTACACTTGCCGACGTTGCCGCCTTAGCTCAGTCGGCTAGAGCGACGCACTCGTAATGCGTAGGTCGACGGTTCGATTCCGTCAGGCGGCTCGGCACGGAAGCCCAGGTCACCGACCTGGGCTTCGCTGTTTCCCGAGGTCGACAGTCTCGCTGCCAGCACTGCCACTCCTTCTCCCCGCGGCGTTTCCGGATCGAGCGACGCGACGGGCTGATTCCGGGCGGGGTTACTTCGTGTCATGCGGCGCACGCAGAGCGCTGTTCGCGGCCGAGGACGAGCCATCAGCGCGCCCCTGCGGCGGTTGACAGCAACGGCAGCGAGCGGATGCGGACCGGCCAGGGCGGAGACGGACGCCATCTCGAGCCGACAGCCGCTCATGGGACGGCGGTGGGCGTCGTGCACGGAGCCTGTGGGCGAGGGTGAGCCCGCTGGCGGCCTGTCTGTGGCGGGTTGCCGACCGGGCCTCGTGTCTTTTCAGGTGGAACGCGATCGGGAATATCGCTCCGCTGGACCCGGGAAGTCGTCTTCGGCGAGGGCCGCCCCGGGTCGGGCATAGCACAACAACGATCGTCTGCCCACCAACTGCGGAACGCGTTTGACAGGCTTGCTTTTCCGGTCCCGGGTTCCCGACAGTAGGCCACATGTCATGGTGGCGACGTTACCGATACTCCGTGCCCGGCGTTCCCCCGAGCGGTTCGGGGGGAGGCTGGGACGGCTACCGCCCATCGACCCTCACCGGCCGGCCCGTCGTGGCCGCCGCGCTGGCCCGGGCGCCGCAGCGGTTCGCCGACCTCGTCTTTGAGCCCGGGAGCCCGGAGCCGGCGCTGACGCAGGAGCAGTTGCTGGACAACATGGGGATCTCGACCGGCGACGGGTTGACCTGGGAGGTGGGAATCGACGACGAAATCAAGCCGGTCATCGACACCGGACCGGACGTGGTCGACGAGGATCTGATGGTCACCGCACTCGAAGCCCGACCCGGCGTCGTCTGGGCGCAGCATCCGGATCGGGAGTTCTACGAGATCCGGCTGGCCGAACCGATCCGGGCGGACGAGGCGCTGGCCCTGTTCATCGACGCGATCGCGCACGCCCACCGCGAGCTCGCCCAACGACTGCGGATCGACCTCGGGGAGTGACGGCACCGTCCAGGGCGCCGGCAGCGAGTCCGGGTCCTTCTTGTACGGGCCACTTGATATCACCAACGCTGCCTCCGAAGGCACCAAACTGCGTCATCAAGACCCATCCCCGCAGGGCCCCGGCAAAGTCGTGGGGCTGTCCGGCTTGATGTGGTTGGTGTAGACGCGCCCTTGCTGGTGGTAGCAGGGCGGGCATGACCGGTTCAGATAATCATCGAGCGAGACCGTCTACGCCATCACCGACCTCCGCGTCCACCAAGCCAAACCCGCCCAGCTCTCTGGCTGGATCCGCGGCCACTGGTCCATCGAGAACAAGGTTCACTGGGTCCGCGACGTCACCTACGACGAAGACCGCAGTCAAATCCGTACCGGCACCGGACCACAAGTCGTGGCCGCCCTACGCAACGCCGCCATCGGCGCCCTACGCCTCGCCGGGATCACCAACATCGCCGCCGCCAACCGACATCACGCCCGCGACAGCACCCGCCCGCTGGCACTACTCGGCATCACCTGACGACTTTGCCGGGGCCCTGGCACAACAACGCCGGGCTGTGCGCCATCTGTTACCTTGAAAGGCTCGTTTGCTGCCTTGGCGCCGTGATCCTCGACCTGACAACTCGCCGGAGGCTTTCGGGCCTCGGCCATAACCGCGGCGACGGTTACCTGTCAGCCCTGATCAACGCCTGTTTCGAGTGAGTGTGCCGATGTCCGCCGTACACCGCCGCGACAGTACGGGCGGTTATCGCATGTACTCGGCGTGTGCACTGAATGTGCGCAGGCTCCGTACCATCGATTAAACGACGCCGGGTGGTGGAGAATCCCCCGAGACTGGCCTTCGGATACGGTTCCGGATCAATGCGACACCGAGTTGGTGTGATGGGCGACGTGTATCGATGATGATAAGTGCTGCTGCCGTGTATCGCGGGCTGCGCGCCGTGTTGCTTGTACTTTGCATACGGCAATCATATTGGCAATCAGGACACTTTCTGCTCTCCGGACCCCGTTGGGACGGGTACGACGTGATTGTGGGAATCCAGCGCAAGGACTGCAGTTCCTGGGTGATCCGGAGATCCGACAAATTCGCCCGGGTAACGACATGACTCTGCGGTTCACCGTGCTTGGTACGGTCGCCGCGACCACGGACGGTGAGCCGGTCGGTGTGGCCCGGCCCCGCCGCCGGGCGGTGCTCGCCTACCTCCTGCTGAACGCCAACCGTGTGGTGTCGGTCGACCAGCTGACCACGGCGATCTGGGAAGGCACGCCGCCGGCAACGGCGCGGGCGCAGGTTCAGTCCGAGATCTCGGCACTGCGCTGGACGTTCCAGCGAACCGGCGACGCGACCCTCCCGCTGCTCACCAAGCCCGGCGGCTACGTGTTGGACCTCGCTTCGAACGAACTCGATCTGGCGACGTACACCGGGCTTGCCGAGTCGGCGCGAGCCGAGCGCGACCGCGGCCGACTTCCGGGTGCCCGCAAACTCATGCGCGACGCGCTGGCGCTCTGGGGCGGCCCGGCACTGGCCGGTGCCGTCGCCGGGTTCGTCGCCCCGGCCCGGCAACGGCTGGAGGAGACCCGGCTCGCCGACCTGGAATGCCTGATCGATATCGAGCTTCAGCTCGGCCTGCATCACGGCCTCATCTCGACGTTGACCCAGTACGTAGCCGAATATCCGTTCCGGGAACGACTACGCGGCCAGCTCGTGGTGGCGCTCTATCGGAGTAACCGGCAACCGGAGGCGCTCGAGGTGGCCCGGCGCGGCCGCCAGTTGCTGGTGGACGAGCACGGGCTCGACCCGGGCCCGTTCCTGCGCGAGTTGGAGTACGCCGTACTCCGGCAGGATCCGAGCCTCGACCTCGTCGCCGCACCCGATCCCGACCAACCCACCGTCGGCGAGCCGCCGGCCTCCCGCGTCGCCGCCCAGCCACGGCCAGCCCAACTACCGCCCGCGCCGCCACTTCTCGCGGGGCGCCAGACCGAGCTGGCGAATCTGGTCAGGCGGCTGGGCAGCGACCCGGACCGATCCGGGGACGCCGGGCCGCAGGTCGTGCTACTGCACGGCATGCCCGGGGTCGGCAAGTCCGCCCTGGCGCTCCAGGTCGCCCATGCCGTCACCGTCGCCTATCCCGACGGCCAGCTCTACGCCGACCTCGCCGGCAGTGGACAGCCGCGAGACCCGGACCAGGTTCTCGACGGATTCCTCCGCGCCTTGGGCGTCGCCGACGCGGTAATCCCGGTCGAGCAGGCCGAACGGGCCGCGCTCCTGCGCAGCCTCCTCGCGGAGCGGCGCTGCCTGCTGCTGCTCGACGATGCCGGCGAGGCCGACCAGGTCCTGCCGCTACTGCCGGCCGGGGCGGGCTGCGCAGTGCTGGTCACCACCCGCTGGCAACTCGACCTCCCGGGGGCCCACCGACACCTGGTGGCGCCGGTGTCGCAGGCGCAGGGACTCGAGATCCTCGCCGGCCATCTCGGCCCCGATCGGCTCGCGGTGGAACCAGCCGCCGTCCGGGCGCTCTGCATCCTCTGCGAGGGCCTGCCGCTGGCCCTGTGGTTCGCCGCCCGTCGGATGTACCGGGGCCGGTGGGCCGCCGACCTGGTGGCACTGCTGCGCGACCCGCAGCACCGGCTCGACGAACTGGGCGGCGACGACGGCTCGATGCGCGACGTCCTCGAACCGTCGTTCCGCAGGCTCGGAGCGGCGGCGAGCCTCGCACTGCGCCGGGTCGCGGTACTCCCGACCGTCACCATCCCGGACTGGGCGCCCGCGGTCTGCACCGGCCTGGCACCCCGCGAGGCGATGCAGGCCCTGGACGAGCTGGTCGGTGCCCACCTGCTGACGCCGGTGCCGCGCCAGAGCTTCGGCCCGCACCGCTACGTGCTCTCCGAGCTGGTCCGGGCCTATGCGCTCACCACCGCCGCGGACGAGCCGTCGTACGGTGTCGGATCCGCCGACCAGGCACTGGCGCGCTCGGTCGACGGCTGGAGCGTCCTGGCGCGGGAGGCCGCGTACCGGCTGGCGCCATCCCGTGCGCGGCGGATGGTCACCCGGCAGGTGTCGCCGGGAGGCTGTTCCCGGCCGCTGTTCACCCCGGCGGAGCTGGACCGGCTGCTCGCCGTGCCGGGTGACTGGTTCCACGAGGAGCAGGCGAACCTGGCGACGGTGGTGGCGGTAGCGAACGAGCGGGGCTGGACCAGGCCGGCGGCGCTGATCGTCGGTGCCATGCGCCGGGCTGCCCGACGCATTCACCCCGGCGACGAGCCGAGCACCGCCCGGTACGCCCGGACACTGTCCGAGGTGGCCCGGGACAGCAGCTCCGGTTGACGCCGGTGGGTGCCGCGCAGCGCGGTGACCACGGCCGTCAGCCACGTCCTGACCTCGGCCGTGGTCATTCGGACCTGGTAACCGGCGCCGTACTCCGGCGGTTCGAGGCACACCCCTCCGGTACGGACCGCCTGCGGTAGCCCGCCGACCCGGGTGGCCACCACCGGCACGCCGTGGATCACGGCTTCGCGGGCGACCATCCCGAAACTCTCCTGCCACAGGCTCGGTACGAGCAGCAGATCGGTCTCGGCGTAGAGCGCGCAGATGTCGGAGCGGTATCGCACGATCTCCACCCCGGGCAGGCTCGCCGGGTCGATGCCGAGCCGGGCGAGGTGGGTCGCGGTCCACCGCCCCTCGACGAACCGGAACCGGAACGGCAGCTTCGCCCCGTTCGCGGCCGCCACGAGGTGCATCACGATGCCAAGGCCCTTGGCCGGCTCCGGGTTGATGAACGTCAGTCGGTACGGCCCGGTACGCGCCGGGTCGCGGGGCCGCTCCGCGGGGCAGTCGCAGCCACGCAGGCACGGTTCGACAGCCCGAGCCGGGCGGCCGGTCTGCGACACGAACAGCCGCCGGGCGAACTCGGACGGGACCACCACCTCGTCGACCAGCCGCAGTGTCTGCGGCACGGGCCGCAGGTCGGCGGCCGGATGCTCCAGCACGGTCGGCACGCCAGCTGTCGCCAGCCGCCGCGCCAGCTCGGTCTCCTCGCCCAGATGCCCCCACAGCAGGGCGGCATCGGGCCGGTCCCGGGCCAGCAGGCTGCCCAGTCGCTCGGCGAGCGACCGCAGCCCGACCTCGTGGCCGGTGTCGGCGCTACCCGGCTCCATCGGACCATCGAGTACGGTCACCCGCTCGCCGGCGGCCCGCAGCGCCTCGGTGAGCTGGCGCAGGTGGACCGCCTCCCCGGAGCGGCCGGCGTGGATCCGGTGGACGCTGGTGACCAGGACATGGCTCATCGGTTGCCCCGTACCGCGCCGGACCGGTAGGCCGGGACGGCGAACTCGTCGCGGAGCCGGGTAACGGCGGCCACCCGACGCCGCAGCAGCGCGACGCTGTCCGGGTCGTCCTTGCGGTAGACGAGCGGTGCGAGCCAGACCAGCGCCCGGGCGTCGAGTGGGCGCAGGGTCCACGGGACGTCCGCCAGCACCGGGTCCGCCCGGACGGCGCGGGCGAAGGCAGCGACAACCGACGGGGCGAACGGTAGCGCCGCGGTGTGCCACTCCAGCCCTTGTGACAGTTGGCCGACCGCCTCCGGAAGGTCCCGGTTGCCGCCGATGATGCCCAGGTCGTCGTAGTTGCCGCCGAGTCGGGCGGCCAGCCGCTGCCCGTGCTGGCGGGCCAGCCGCTGCACGTCGGCGGTCTTGGCCCGCAGCATCGCGGGTGAACCGGCGGTGACATACAGGTCGAGGACGAGTCCGTCGTGGCTGCCGGTGACGCCCTGAGCGCGGCGGCGGGCCGGCGAGGCGAGGACGGTGGACGTCACCAGTTCCTCCAGGAGCATGTCCCGCCAACAACGCAGCAGCTCCTCGGTCAGCTCGGCGCCGGCGAGCAGCACCGGGGCGGCCGTCAGCACGGTCGCCACCGGCAGCACGTGCGTCAGCTCCACCACCACCGGTCCGTACCCGGCGGCCTGGAACAGTGACCCCTGTAGGTGCGGACCCGGTGGGTAGGGCAGCGCCCGCCGAACCCGGTCGTCGACCGCGTCCTCCCAGCCCAGACGCGTGAGTTCGCCGTCGCGGCTCAGCACGAGGAAGTCCCGACAGTGGCGTTCCCGCTCACCCAGGCCGGCGAGCAGGCCACGCTCCAGGGCGTTACCCAGCACCGAGGTGTGCGGGCCGGAGCCCGGCTCGGGCAGCTGGAAACGGGCCTCGGACCGCCGTAACGCCTCGTTGAGCTGCGCGAAGGTCACCCCGGGTTGCACCGTGGCGAGGCCGAGCTCGACGTCGAGGTCCAACCGGTCCAGTCGAGCCAGGCGGACGATCAGCCCGGGGGCGGAGACGCGGGTGTCGTCGTACCCCCAGTTGCGGCCTCGGGCGTCCACCCGCCAGGGCACGCCGCTGCGGTGCAGCATCCTGACCAGCGCGGTGAGCTGCGCCAACGACTCCGGCTCCAGCACCCAGTCCGGAACGTGTCCACCGGGTACGGTCGATCCGGCGGCGCGGGCCACCGCGGCACCGGTGTTCGCCAGCCGATCGAGCAGCTCGGTCGAGATCATATCCGCTCCAGGAGTGTGCGCACCCGGTCCGGGGCGACCCCGTACTCGTCCCGGAGTGTGTGCGTGACTGCCACGTACGCGGCGAGCAGGTGTTCCGCCGGCGCTCCTCGTTTGAGGTTCCACAGATGGCCGAAGTGTGGTGGATCGGTGAGCCAGCGCAGCGTCCGAGCGCACCACAGCGCGTCGAACAGGTTCACCACCGGCTGCCCCGCGACCGTGGTCAGATGAGTGGCGAGCACCTGCTCGGCAACTGTCATGTGCAGGTGGACGTCCCGGCCAGGGGTGGTCGGATTGTCGGCCAGGAAGCTGAGCCCGGCGTGGCTGATCCGGCGGGCCAGGTCCGGGCTGGCCGCCCGGAACAGCGACGTGTTACCGATCGTCGGCGGCGTGTCCGGCAGCTCCACCCCGGCGGGATTGTGCAGCTCGCGCAACCGGGAGTAGAAGCCGCCGCCACCGCGCTCCAGATGCGCGAAGATCGACCCGGCGGCGGGCAGACGTAGCCGGCTACGCAGGTAGGCGTCGGTGTCCACCAGGACCGCGTCCGGGTACCGGTCCAGCGCGAGCAGCTTCGGCAACGCGAAGCAGGCGACCCGGTCGTAGTGCTGGTCGAGATCCCGGTCGTCCAGCGTCTCGGCATGGTCGTAGCAGTCGAGCCAACCGAGCCGGTCGAGCCACTCCAGCGTGGGCGGGTCGGCGTAGAGCGTGATCGGGCCGGCGTACCGCCGCCACGAGAGGACACTCAGCAGCCAGGTCACCCGGGACAACTGCTGGTACGCCCGAGGCGGCCGGCTGGGCAGCTGCCAGTAGGCGTGCACACCACGTACTCCCTCAGCCACCGACGACCGCCGCGCCCGCCGCCGACTCGAGCCGGGACACGCCGGTGTCGTCCCGCACGATCCGCACCTGCCGACTGTCGAGGTGCTCACCGACCGGGCGATGACTGATCACGATCAGCGTCTCCACCCGCCGCTTCGCCACGACGAGCAGTCGTAGCTCCAGTTCCCGGTCCAGCGAGTTGGTCGCCTCGTCGAGGATCAGCAGCGACGGTCGGCGCAGCAGCGCCCGGGCCAACGCGAACCGCTGCACCTCTCCAGCGCTGAAGGTCGAGGCGTTGATCCGCAGCTTGGTCCGCAACCCGAGCCGCAACGGGCGCATCACCTCGGTCAGTTCCAGCTGGGCGAGCAGGTCGTGGATCTCCTGGTCGGTCACGTCGGCCGCCCCGCTGGACAGGCTGTCCCGGATCGTCGTGTGCAGGAAGTCGGACCGGGGCGGGACGTAACACACCAGCGGGCGGAGCCGATCCGGGTCCCAGTCCACGGTCGGCACCCCATAGACGGTCACCTGCCCGGCCGGCGCCGGGTCCAGGCCGCTGACGATCTGGGCCATGGTGGACTTGCCGACCCCGCTCACCCCGCTGACGGTCACCGTCTCACCCCGCTCCACCCGCAGGTCCAGCCGCAGGTCGAAGTGCTCCCTCGGGCGGTGCACCCGGACTCCCTCCAGCACCACCGCCGGCGCTCCGGGCACCGGCTCGGTACGGGCGCCCCGCTCCATCACCGGCAACGCGAAGAGACTCGTCACGTAACGCAGTTGCCGCTCCAGCGAGGCGGCGTTGGTGAGGCTCTGCGCGATCGCGGTGATCGAGAACAGCACGGTGCCCCCCAGGGTGAGGAACCCGAACAGCTCTCCGGTGCTGACCAGCCCTGCCGACAGCAGCACCGAGCCGACCACGAGGATCACGTACAGGCCGGCGAACCGCAGGGCGCTGCTCGGCCCGTACACCCAGGCCAACCGGTACTCGAGCCCGCGGACCGACCGATGCAGCAGGTCCAGCCGCCGGGAGTGCTCGGCCTCCAGGTGAGAGACCGCCCCGAGCCCCCGATAGGTGGTCAACCCCTCGGAGATGCCGATCAGGAGATCCTGGAGCTCGCCGTCGAGCCGCAGTTGCTCCTCGAAACGGCGGTTGATCGGCATCCGCCCGAGGATCGTGAGGATGATGTGGAGTACGGCGATACCGGTCACCACGCCGGTCAGCGGCAGCGACATCGTCGCCATGAACGTCAGCAGAATCACCACGGCGACCGCGTCGGTGAACAGCGACAACGCCAGGCCGGTGCCGGCCTCCCGGACGGCCCGGGCGCTCTGCACCCGGTTCAGCACATCGCCCGAGGTCATCTCGGTCCGCGCCGACGTACGGGTCAACCGGTCGACCAGCTCGCGCAGCATGGCCCGGTCGAACGACAGCCCGAGAGAGGTCAGCTGTCGATGTCGAACCCAGAACAGCACGCTGACCGCGACGCTGAACGCCACCAACGCGGTGACCAGGGTGGGGGTCGCGACCGTGCCGCCGACAGTGACCTCGTTCAGGTACGGCAGCAGGATCATGTTGAGCAGGGTCAGGCCGGTGTAGAGCAGCAGGCTCATCGCGAGAATCGGCACAACCTGCCGGAATCTGATTTTCCCGGAGCGCAGCATCGGCCACAGCCATTCGGCCCGAGCCGCCGCCCGCGGACGCCGAGGCGCGCCGACAGCCGGCTCCGGCGTGGCCGGCGACAATACCCAGCCGCTGGCCTTCTCCTGGTAGTCGGGTTCGGTCAGCCACCCGTACCCGACCGAGGGGTCGAAAATCCGTACCCGCCGCCCGCGCCGTCGCTCGACGGTGATGAAGTGGTCGGCGCGCAGGTGAACGATCGTGCCCGGGGTGAGTTCGGCGAACGGGAAGTCCCGCCGGCCCCGGTAACGCACGCCCACCACCGCGGCGCAGGTGTCCCGCAGGTCCTGTAGCGACAATGCGCCCCGGGTCGCCAGCGCATCCCGTAACGCCGACTCGGAGAACTGATGTCCCTGCAAACGCAGGCTGGCGATCAGTGCCCACACGCCGCAGTCGTTGTCCTCGGTCTGCAATGTCACCGTCATTGGCTGCTCCCCATCGTTGCGGCAACGGACCCGTCACCGAGGCTCACGCAGACTCCCCACCACGGCCGTGACGTGGTCTCGGTTTCCGCCAGCGCCAGCGCCACCCCGAGCGTCCCCTCGATCAGCGACAACTTGAGCGGCGTGTCAAGGACGGCGGTGACCGTTCGGTCGTCGGTCTGGTCCAGGTGACGGGCGAGCCGGGTCGCCAGCCGGGACCGCCGGCCCGGGCCGACCAGGTCCCACCAGCCCGGCGCGAGCCTGGTGGCCAGGCTCAGCCCGGCCAGGCCGTGGCAGACCGTGACGTCGGCGTCGGGGTCGGCCAGCAGTTCGTCGAGCCGTTGGACGGCCGGGCCGGTGATCGCGGCACTGACGATCCCCGCCAGCACCCCCGGGTCCACCTCCGGCCCCAGCGCGGTCAGCATCCCGGGCTGGCCATAGCACATGGTGACGCCGCCGACACCCAGCCAGCCGCGGTCGAGGACGTCGGGGGTCAACCGCTCCAGATGCCGGACCAGCGCGTCGACCGCCGTGGTCATCGGTCGGTCCTGGCCGTAGCGGCGGCCCAGCATCCGCAGCAGCAGGATTCCGCCGCTGCGGCCGTGGTAGAGACCGTACGACTCCTGCTCCATCACGGACATCGCGATCTGGGCCAGGGACCGTGCCATCCTGGCCCGGGTTGCCTCGTCGGCGAGGTCCCACCGGGTCATCGCGACCCCTCCGGCACCGTTGATCAGGTCGAGGTCACCGTTCTCGAGGTAGTGCCGGTAGAAGGCGTCGACCACGTCCACCGCCTCCGCCCGGGTCCGGGCCAACCTCTCGGCATGGCCGGGGCCAGGCGAAAGGCACTCACCCACCAGCCGATGACGCAGCCAGCCGACCCGGAAGTCGGGCACCTGCCCGCCCCGTACGGCCAGCTCGGTCAGGGACGCCGCCAGGGTTCGCTGACCCAGCCGGGACGCGAGCAGGGCGAGAGCGGCCATCGCCTCCGGACTCGCGTGCCCGCGCTGCCGTAGTTCGGCGACAAGCCGACGTAGCAGCCGCCGGGCCGCGTCGGACTCAGCCATCGACCGCTCTGCCGTGGGCTGCCCGCGCCTGCCGGCCCTTCAACAACCGCGCTGCCGCCAGCACGAGTTCCGGCTCGCGGCTCACCGCGCGGGCCAGCGGCAGTCCACGGTTGACGCTCATGTGGATGAGGGCGCTCAACGCCGTGGCGTAGGCGTCCCGGTCCAGGCGGTCCAGGTAGTCCAGGGCAGGCTCCGGCTCGGCGAGTGCGGCGTCGAGGGCCTGCTCCAGGTCCGGCCGAGCAGCCCGGAAGGTCGCCATCCACTCCCGCTGGGACCGCGAGCTGGGCAGCCGGGGGTCCAGGCCGCGCAGGTCGCAGAGCATCGCCAGGGCCCGCTCCTCGCCCGCGAGCTGCTGGCACCAGGCGGCGATCCGGGAAACCGCCAGGTTGTACCGGCCCGCCTGGTCCGGGCCGGCCGCGAGCCGCTGCGCCCACCAGGCCGAGTCGGCGCAGAACAGCCGCACGGCGTCGGGCCGGGTCGCTCTGCCGCCGTACCGGTAGTCCTCCGGTGTCCAGGTCCGGAGGTCGACCTCGCAGGGCTGCTGCGGCACCATCGCGGCCAGGTGGGTGCGCAGATCGGCCAGGTGCGACTCGGCATCGACGTCGCGATGCACCCGGACCCGCAGGTGCGGCCGCTCGTCGTGGTAGCGGATGTAGAACAGGTGGGCCCGGCGCATCAACGTCACGATCTCGGGGCGGGCCAGCCAGAGCTCCACCACCCGCTCCGGTGCGTAGACGTACCAGCTCGTCCACTCCGGGTCGGCGACCGGCTGCCGGTCCACCAGCCGGGTTCGCGCCATCGGTCGGACCGGTTCCGGATCAGGGCCCCGCCAGGGCACCCACACGTCGTGGAGGTGCCCGCCCAGCTCCGAGTCGACAAGCGTCGCCACCGGCAGGGCCTCGTGCAGCATCAGCCGGCTCTCGCGACGGAGGCGTCGGACGAACCACCACCGCTGGGTGGCGTCGGTGAGATCCAGCCGCATGGTCACATCCGGTCCCTCGCTCGCGTCCAGTTGCGGCCCGAGCCCCACCTCCGTGAGCACGTCGCACAACCGCACCGGGTCCTCGGCCAGCGCCAGAAGGTCGGCGCGGTGCTGGGCGTCCAGGACCACGCTGCGCCGGGCCACCAGGCAACGGCCGGCGGTGATCCGCGGAGCCATCCCACCCGGCGGCGCCCACAGGCTCGGGTCGGCGGTCAGCGCCGGGCCGTTGGCCTCGTCCAGCAGCAACCCGAGGAGCTGCACCAGCCATGGATTGGCCCGGTTGGCCAACGTGAGCGGGCTGTCCCACCGCAGTTGCACGTAGCGCCCGTCGGACCGGTGGACCAACTGGAGCCGCCCGGCCAGCACGGTCACGGCCAGATCCGCCAGTCGCAGGTCACCGGCACGGGGCGGCAGGTTGAGGTTGAGCCGGGGCAACCCGCTCTCCGGCCGCCGGACCAACGGCGCCCGCCGGTCCGGCGAGACCCATCCGATCTCCACCGGAAGCCAGCCGGCGTCCACCGCACCGAGGTCGAGCTTCGGGATCCCCAGCTGGTCAGCGAGCCGCGCGCCGGGCCCAGCCCAGAAACCCGGCAGGACCAGTTTGATCCAGGCATCCGTTCCGGCCACCGGTTCGGCCAGCAGCGCGCCGTTGACCATGCCGAACTGCGGCTGGGCGAACCCCACGCCATCCCCGGCGCGCGACGGCTCCCGGGCCCGCCACTGGTCCAGCGTGACCGCTTCCTGCCACCACCGCACCGCGCCGCTGTCGCGACGGGCCCGCGGCACGAACAGTCGCCGCGCCGGGTCCGGGCGGTCGCTCTCGGCCTCGGCCTCCTGCCGCCGCCAGCTGCCCAGCGGATGGTCCACCGGAGCGGTCAGCAGCCACACCAGAGGCACCGCCCCGCCGCTGTAGCCGCCGGCCACATGGTCCCGCACCCGGTCGAGCCGCTGGGGTCGCCACTGCACCCGCAGGAGCTGCGCGGCCCCGTCGAGCAGCGCGGTCGTGCCCGCCCTGGGTAGTCGGGCCCGGACCTCGCTGAACGCGTCCACGAACTGGTCGTCGCGGAACGGCCGCTCGGTGGCCAGCGCCGCCTTGACCGCCTCGGTGGGCGTGGCCGGCTCGGCCAGGTCGACCAGCATCGGTGGCGTGTGCTCCGGCAGCAGCAACCGTCGGCCCACACACAGGTCGAACTGGGCCTCGCCGCCGAGCAGAGCCGCCCATTCCTCCGCTGACCGGGGTGCGGCGGCGAGCTGTGCGGCGAGTCCCTCCGCGAGCTGGCGTACACCCGGGGCGTCCGATATCGAGGTGACCCCGCCCCTGCCCGGGTGCAGGTACGACCACCGGCCGTGCTCGGCGGCGAGGGAGGGATTGACGAACCACCCGCCGGTCTGCCGCGGCAGGTCGAGGCGGCGCAGCCGCACGTCGGTCCCGAGTTCGAGCCGGGTGGCCGGTGCGCCACCACCCTTGTCGTCGACCTCGGCGAGCAGGCTGAAGCTGAACACACCGAACGGGGTCGGGCGGTAGGTGGCCCGGCTGCCGTAGATCGCCAGCCGAGTCGCCGGATCCTGCCAGTCCCGGTCCTCCTCCGCCGCCCGCTGGAACACGGTCGCGTAGTCGACGGCCAACTCCAGCAGCTGCCGCGCCAAACCCTCGGGCGCGGCGGTGGCTGGCACCGCCGGCAGCACCGGGATCCGGAGCAGGCACCAACCCGGCGTCGACAGTGGCGGCGGTGAGGTCATCGGGGCGTTCCTTCCAGGGCCGGTGAGCCCGGCTTCGCGTTGACCAACCTGGACGGCCGCATCGCCGCGTGTGGCCGCATGGTCGTGATGTCGATGCACGCCTGCTCCAGCTGCCGCCGGACCTCCGGATCCGTCGAGTCGCAGCCCTCCGCCAGCGCGAGCGCGGCATCCAGACCGATGTGGTAAGCGGCGCTCAACATCAGCAGGAACTCCTGCCGCAACGCCGGCGAGAACAGTCCGAGCCGCCCTGCTCGGGCCAACGTGTCGAAGCTGTGCAGCATCCCGGTCAGGCCGCGCCGGGCGAGGGTGTTCCGGGCGGCCGCGTCGGCGTAGGTGGCCTGCCACGCTCCGGGCGTCGGGCCTGGGCCGAGCAGCGCCAGCAGCCGTTCGGCGAGCCCGATCGCCACCCCGGGCATGTTCGCCAGGAACAGGTCCGGATCAGCGTAGATCCCGATCGGTCGATCGGCCGGGACGTCGGTCATGTCGACCACGTCCGCCGGCGACACGCGGACGCCGCTGGCCCGCAGGGTGTGGCTGGCGGTCGCGAGCAACCCCGGCCCCTCCCACGGGTGCACCACCTCCAGCCGGCCCCGCTCCACGAGGACGGTCGTGCGGCGTCCCGCCACGGGCTCGCACCCCATCGCCATGACGGCAGCCCGATGAGACCCGGAGCCGAATCGCCAGGACCCGTCAAGCACCAGCCCGCCATCCGCGCCGGTACGGAGCCGGCCGACCGGGGCGACCACGCCGTACAGCTCGTTGTCGCCGACGTACCACCTCGACAGCAGTTCCGTCGACGCGTAGGTGGACAGATAGTGCGCGGTGCCGTTGGCAATCATGCACAGCCATGCGTGGCTGGCATCCTTGTGGGCGGCGGTCCGAACGAGGTCCAGGCCCGCTACCAGGCTCTGGACCTCCTCCGGACCGTCTCGCAGCCACAGCAACGGAGGGCTGAGCTGTTTCACCGGTCGTAAACCAACCTCACCGAACGTCGTGTACCAAGCTCACGGAACTCAGTACGTGCCACCGGGCGGCGGCCCGCTGCAGTCGATCGAGCCGCAGACAGCCCGGGTGGCAATGATGATGGTGCGAGTGACGCACGCGATGGTGGTGCCGCCCGCGGTCTTGTCCCAGGTGTCGACGTCGACACCGGCCAGGTCGAGGTCGTCGAGGTCGACGAAGTACTCGGCCTGGTCAGCCACGGTGAAACCCGCGGCGCTGTTGTCGGCCATACCAGTCCCTTCTCGGATCCGTTAGGGCTCGGTGCCACGCGGAGGTTCCGCGCACGCCCTGATTGGTGGCCAGTGTGATCAAGGGACTTATGCGTCGACTACGCGTTCGCTGTCCGGCTCGGCCGCCTCGCGCGCATCCACGCCGCGCTGGCTGGTCAGCAGGCCGACCGGGGCTGCCGCGAAGCCCACCTGGTACTGCTCGCGCGGCCGGGTCCGCCGGCCTCGACGTGGTCGACGAGAACGCTCACCGGGGTGGAGAGGCCGGCCGGTGTTCGATGACTGCCGACGAGGAGATCCGTACGCGACATCCTGGCCAGGTGAAGTAGCAGGCCGTAGCGTCATCACATGGCGGATGTCCCGTATGTTTTCGCTTCGGGAAAGCGGATTGCGGCCCTCAGGGACACGACCGTGTATCTGCTCACCGTCGAGCTGTGGAGCCGCAACCAGGTAACGGTTCGGCTGGTCGGCGAGCTGAACGAGCGGATGCGGTCGGCGATCGCCGTCTACAACGCGGCCCTGGAGGGCTGGACGCCCGACCGGGGCAGGGACGCGGTCCCCAGGTCGCCCGGGGAGAAGATGTTCGACGCACTCGAGGTCGTCCTGAGCGACGAGGTGGGCACGGTCTACACCTGGGAGTCGGGCAGCAGTGGCGGGACGGGGCATGAGTTGCTGTGCGAGTGGCATTTTCGGGCGTCGCCCGACCTGCGGGGAGGCCGCATCACGCTGACCGTCACAAGCGGCGAGGGCTCGGGCGGCTCGGAGGAGATCATCGTTCCGTGCTGAGAGCGCGGCGGCACCCGTCGTGTCATCCCGGGCTGACGGCCCGCGCTCGGATCATCCGGTTACTGTGACCATGGCGACGGCGGCCGAGGTGCGTTGTCGTACGCGCTTGCTACGGTGCGCCGCAGTTGGCCGGTCAGAGCAACCCCAGGTGGGACAGCGCGGCTACGGGAGGCGGGCACTGGTAGGTCTCTGGAGTGCTCCCGGGACTGAATATGGGACACCGCGACCCGCCTCCCGCCACGCACGCCACGAGCCCGAGGTGGGCGGTTCCCGTCCAAGCCGCAAGAGGTCGACGGCTTGCCTCCCCGGCGTGGTCAGAGGAACCATGGCCCACATGTCGATCATGGTTCGTTTCCTGGCGTCCGACGACTGGCCCGGACTGTGGCCGATGCTGAAGGACATGGGGGTGAAAGGTGATCACCCCGATGCCCAACACCGGCGGTTCCTCGACCTGCTCGCGGACCCGCGATGGGGTTTCCTGGGCGCCCACGCGAACGACGAGTTGGCGGGATATGCGGCCGTCCAGGACTACGGTCCGCACCTTCGATCAGGCGACGAGCACGGATCGCCCGGCTGCACGATCTCTACGTCCGCCCCGACCTTCGCCTCGGCGGGGTGGGGCGCTGGACGGCTGGCTTCACCGCGTATAGGAGTGCGGGCCTTCGAACCACCGGCTGAGGTACTCGGATTGGATCTCGCCGGTCAGCAGGCCGACCAGGGCTGCCGAGAAACCCACCTCGTACTGCTCCCAGTACGGCCCTTCCTCCTTGAACACCACCGGCCAGTCGTCGGGTGCTACACCGGGCTTGACATGCCAGAAGAGGAAGTCGCCGTTGCCGGTGCGTCCCCACGAGAGGAGGTCGTCACCCGGCTCGAACCAGACCGGCACGTCCGCGCGGCCGGGTTCCCACCGTGAGGCGTCACCCAGGTGCCAGCCGTCGAGATCGTCGCCCAGTGCTCCGAAGTCCAGGCGGACGCACTCCTGAGCCCAGGTGTTGTGCCCTACCAGGTCCACGCCGTCAGGTGGTCCGCCGGGGGCGCACACGGTCAGGTGGTCGTCAACGCGGCCGGCACCGTGAGCGCTGACAAAACGCTTGTAGTCGTCCGGAAGCGTCGTAGCCAGCGCGGTCTCGACAGGCAGCCAGTCGGGTCCATCCCCGGCCGCGTCGGGCGCAGGCAGCCCCAGAATTTGGGCCAGGCGTTCCGTCAGGTCCGACCTGTGCCGTTCGCCGTTGGAATCACGCACCTTACCGGCCTTCGTCTTCGTCGTCGTAAACCTCGCTCGGGACCAGGGCGGCCATGAATTCCTCGAAGGACTCCGCGACCTGTCGGGGAATCCTATCCTCATCGACGTACACCACCGCCGGCTCGCCGCCCGGTCCGGTCCGGGAGTAGTCGAGCATGACCGTGTCGGGACCGGCCGCCGGCGTCACACCGAGCACCACCCCGACCTGCGGGTAGCCCCACTCGGAGATCAGGTCGGCGGACACGGTGTCGATCCCCTCCGCGTATCCGAGGCCCATCAGGACATCCACCTGGAAGTGGCCGGCGGCCCACGACGTCCGGAAGTCGGTGGGACAGCAGTTGTTCGTCAGGATCCCGCCGTTCTGGCGATACATCAGCGCCAGGTAACTCCGGGGCAGGCGTACCCCGAGCGTTTCCTCGGCGCGTCGCACGATGTCCGCGGTCAGCGGCGGTCCTACCCACGGCGACGTTCCTGGTTCGAATGGAACCGTCATCTCAGTGCCCGCCTGGTGTGGAGCACGGCGGCGGAGCTCCGTGGTGATCCCGCCTCCGGCTCTGCTGTTCCGCAGAACACCTTCAGGCCCACGATCGGGGACTGTACCGCCATCGGGTACGGCCGTCGCCGCCGTACCGGATAAACCTTTGCCGGGGTGTCCAGGTCGGGGCTAGGTTCGCCGGATGGTGGAGATCAACACGGCGCGGTTGGTGCTGCGGAACTGGCGGGACGCCGACCTGGCGCCGTGGGCGGCGATGAACGCCGACCCGGAGGTCCGGGAGCATCTCGGGCCGCTGCTCAGCCCTGAGCAGGCAGCCGCCTCGATGCGCCGCTTCCAGGCCGATCTTGACCGCGACAGCTTCGGCTTCTGGGCGCTGGAGGTCCGCGAGACCGCTGAGTTCGTCGGGTTCGCCGGCCTCGACGTGGTCGACGAGGGCATGCCGTTCACCGGGGTGGAGGCCGGCTGGCGTCTGGCCCGGTCGGCCTGGGGACACGGGTACGCCACCGAGGCGGCGCTCGCTGTGCTGCGGTACGGCTTCGACAAGGTCGGGTTGACCGAGATCCTGGCCGTCACCACCCGGACGAACCTGCGTTCGCAGGCGGTGATGCGCCGGATCGGGATGACCACCGACCCGGCGGACGACTTCGACGACCCGGGGGCGGCCGACGGTCCACTACGCCGGTGCGTGCTCTACCGCACGCGTTCCGAACCGGGAGGACAGGGCTGACCGCCGGTCGTTCCCGCCGGGGCGGGGCGGGGCGGGGCGGCGGCGCGGGCGGACGGCGGCACGGGCGGACGGCGCGTCGTAGCCCTGCCCTACAGTCACCGGTCATGATTGATGACGACGAGCACACGTCGCCGGGCTGGGACGCCATCGACGCCGCCCTGGACCGGCTCTACCCCGGCGTCGAACCGCAGCACTACGGCACGCTCATCAAGTGGATGATGGGCGGCCCGGACCCGCTCGACGGCATCAGCTTCTATCCGCGTCCCGACCACTGGCACCTGGTCAGCTACGGCATGTCCGAGCTGTACTCCAAGGACTCCGACAATCCTGACGAGTCGGGCTGGGGCTTCGAGTTCACCTTCCGGGTCGCCCGGACCGCCGACGAGACCGAACCGCCGCTCTGGGCGGCGAACCTGCTGCAGAACCTCGCCCGGTACGTCTTCAACTCCGGCAACCCGTTCGGGCCCGGTCATCACCTCGACCTGAACGGTCCCATCTCCCTCGCCCGGCCGGAGACCCTGATCCGCGCGGCGGCCTTCGCCACCGACCCGGAACTCGGGGTCGTCGACACCCCGCACGGCCAGCTGCGGTTCCTGCAACTGGTCGGGCTGACCCTCGACGAGTACGCGGCGATCGAACGCTGGAACGCGGACCGGCTGCTCGAGGTGATGACACCGGAACTGCCGCTGCTCGTCACCGACCTGGACCGGGGCAGCCTCACCGACCGGCCCGGCGTCCGTGCGGCGATCGAGGAGGGGGTACGCCGGGACGGCTCCTCCACCGACGCGCTCCTCGTCGAGGAGGCCGGTTGGCGGATCGGGCCGGGCGGGCAGCCGGGGGAACCGGCGACGACGACGGTGACGGTCGGGGCGAACGCGGCGGAGCGGATCAGCCGGGTGCTGGCCGCCCGACTGCCGTTCGGACATGGACTGTTCCTCCAGGCGCGGGAGAGCGCGATCAGTTTCCGCCCCAGCGACCGGTTCGCGGTCACCGACAACGGGAACGGGCTCGTCTCGATCGACGTACCTCCGGCGGTGCGCGCCGAGCTGACCGACGTGCTGCGGCCGGTCGCCGGGACGTACCGGCTGGCCGGCGCCCCGGAACTGGTCGTGGAGATCGTCGTGTCCCGGATCCGTGACCAGGAGGGCAACGTCGTCGCCGAGATCGGCTGACCCCGCGCGGGACTCCGGAACCTTCGACGCCCCTCGATAGTGGAAGAGGGTGAGGAGAGGGGCCGTTTGGTGGGGCAGCTGAACACGATTGCCGAGGTCTACGCCGCGAGCTTCCGGCGGCTGATCGTCCATCTGTACGCCGTCACCGGAGACCTGAACGAGGCGCAGGAGGTGGTGCAGGAGGCGTTCGTCCGGGCGTTGACCGCGCCCGGGCGTTTCGACCAGTTGGAGAACCCGGAGTCGTGGCTGCGCCGGGTCGCCCTCAACCTCGCGCACACCCGCTACCGACGGCGACGGACATTGGACCGCCTGTTACGTCGGGTCGGTCCACCCCCGGTGATCCCGGACCTCTCCTCCGAACATCTCGCGCTGATGGCCGCCCTCCGGCAGCTGCCCGCCGGACAACGGCACGCCATCGCCCTGCACTACCTGGTGGACCTGCCGGTCGAGGAGGTCGCCCGGACCCTCGACGTGTCGGTCGGCACCGTCAAGTCGCGGCTGTCCCGGGGGCGTACCGCGCTCGCCGCCCTCCTCGCCGAACCAGCCGAACTCGTCGGCTCCGGGAGCACATGATGCCGAGGTATCCGTTCGACCCGGCCACGGTGGCCGAGGCGGTCACCCAGCCACCCCTGACCGACCTGGCCGAACGGGCCGGTCGTCGGGTACGACGCCGCCGGGCCGCCGTCTCCGCCGGCGCGATCGGCATCGCGATGGTCCTGACCCTGACCGCCGTGCCGCTGGCCCGGACCTGGTGGAACCTGCCGTCGACCGCGCCCGCCGCCGCGGGTGTCCTCGTCGAGAGTGCGGTACTCGGCCGGAAGGTCGTGGTCACCGTGCGGTACAACCAGTGCGCGGTCGAGTTCAGCGTCACCCGGAACTCGGGTGACACCTGGTCGTCGTGGCGGGGACCGGTCCGGTGGCGCACCTGCGGCGCCCCGACGACAACCTCGTACGAGCTGCTCGGCCCCGACCTCTACGTGGCGGTTGTGCAAGGCGTCCGGTACCTGAGCCGGGACGCCGGCGAGAGCTGGGAGCAGCAGGCCGAGAAGGTCACCGACGTGGCCGAGTTGCCGCCGCACCTCATACCGCGGGGCGACGAGGCGGGCCAGTTCGTCAACCCGGTCACCGGGGCGATCTACCGGATCGGCCCACCGCTGCCGCTGCTCGGCTTCTGGTCGATCCGCCGTACTCCGGACGGCACCCTGTGGGGGTGGGGGCCGCACGGCGCCCCGGAGGCGGTCCACCCGACGGCCCAGGCGAAGGTGGTCCGCAGCGACGACGCCGGCCGCACCTGGCTGCCGACCGCCGCACTACCGGTGCTCGACAACAACCCGATCCTGGTCCCGGCGAGCGGACGGGAGGCGTACCTGCTGGGCCGCCGCGACGGACGGTCGGTGCTCCACCGGACGGAGGACGGCGGTCGGAGCTGGACCGCCAACGCCGTGCCCTGGGCGGACGTGGCGGTCGGCACCGTGACCTACGGCGGTTACCTGCTGCTCTGCGAGTGGCGGGCCGGCGACCGGGACTTCGTGCTGTGGCGCAGCAGCGACGGCGGCCGGACGTTCCAGCAGGGCGACGTCGTCACCGTCTCCGGGACACCGGACTTCGGCGAGGTCGACGGCCTGCTCTGGGCGGGCGGGGACGGACGTACCGCCACGAGCGTCGACGGCCGGTGGACGGTGGCGGTGCCCCGCCGCGTCTGACGCGATCTTCGACTGGGGGTGGAGGCTACCTGCGCCGGCGTGCGGCCCGCACGACCCGCCGGGCGGTGCGCGCGCCGGCCGTGGCGCCGGAGCGTCGGCCGGCCGCGCCGGAGCGCCGACCACGGAGGTTGAGCCAGACGCCGGTGCCGAGAACCAGCAGCCCGAGCGGCAGGCCGAGCAGCGTGATCAGCGCCGCCTCGTACAGCTCGGTGCTCCATTCGGCCCGTATCTGGTCGGTGGCGGCGGGCACCGGCATCGCCGCGCCGGCGAGTCGGCCGTACGTCAGCACCAGCAGGACGGCACCGGACAGGATCAGGAGCCAGCCCAGCTCACGTCGCCAACCGCTCCACCCGAGCCGCGCCCACCACCGCCGTGCCGCCACCCGGCAATGATCGGTACGCCGCCGACCCCCCGTCAAGCACGTGGTCGAGGTTTACCGACGGACAAATCGGGTACGGCCTCCCACAGTGTCGAAGCGCGGACTGTCGGAGCGCGGACTGTCGGGCCGGACGACCGGACGAGAGGTCGGGCGGTCGACATCCGCCGAACCTGGGAGACGACCATGATGGAGAGCCGAGCCAAGGTGCTGGGACATCCGGTGCATCCGATGCTGGTGATGTTCCCGATCGCGCTCTTCGTGGCCGCGGTGATCTTCGACGTGATCGACGTGGCCGGTGGGCCGGGTTTCCTCGGTGAGCTGGCGTACTGGAACATCCTGGTCGGTCTGATCGGCGGCGTACTGGCGGCGGCGGCCGGCGCGGTGGACCTGCTGGCCGTGCCCTCCGGCACCCGGGCCAAGCGGGTCGGCGTCGCGCACGCCTCCATCAACCTGGCGGTGCTGCTGCTGTTCGCGGCGATCTGGGCGGTCCGGATGGCCGCCGACAACCGGGCCGCCGGCGGCGCCCTGGTCGCCATCGAGGTGGTCGCGATCGCCGGTGCCGCGCTCGGCGCCTGGTTCGGCGGGGAACTGGTCGACCGGCTCGGCGTCGGAGTCGACCCGGACGCCGACCTGAACGCCCCCAGTTCGCTGCGACCCCACCCGGCCGACGGCCAGTTCGGCGACCTCCGCTGACCCTGGCGGGGGCGCGTCGGAGATCGAGCACGACCCGGACGAGGAGGTAACACGGCGGATGGCTGAGTCAGGACGTGAATCGGGACGGGGTGGAACGGACCGGGGCTGGGATCCGAAGGACCGGCTGCAGACGCTCCGGGCGGAGCTCGGCCGCCTGATCGACTCCGCACTGGCGGGCCGGGGCGGCAGCCCCGACATCGAACTGCGCCCCGCCGACGACGGCTGGACGGTGATCGCCCGGCTGCCCGGCGTCGCCCCGGAAGAGGTGACGCTCGAACTCGACGACCGGGAACTCTGCGTCCGGGCCCGCTCCGAGGCCGAGGTCAACGCCGACCTGGGGCTCAGCGGCGAGGCGTCGGGTGAGCGTTCCTTCGAGCACCGGGTGCGGCTGCCGGAGCCGGTCGACGCCGACCAGATCGACGCGGTGATGGACCACGGCCTGCTCACCGTGACGCTGCCCCGGGCGCCCCGGCCGGGGCGCCGGACCATCACCATCGGCAGCCGGAGCCACGACCCGGGCCGGCGTGGCCGGGGTACGACCGGGCCCGGCACCCCGCCCACCGTGGTCGACCCGGCCGCCGACCGGGAACTGCACCGCCCGAACACCGCCGCCGGCACGCCGGCGCCCCGGTTCACGGGTTGACCCGCCGACGGGTGCCCGCCCGATGATCGGCACGGTGCGTGACATCGTCGGCGACGTCGAGCGGATCGCCGTACTCCGGGCCAACGCGCTCGGCGACTTCATCTTCGCCCTGCCGGCCCTGGACGCGTTGCGGGCCTGCTATCCGGACGCCGAACTGGTGCTGCTCGGCGCGCCCTGGCACGAACGGCTGCTCCGGGACCGGCCCGGCCCGGTCGACCGGGTACTGGTGGTACCGCCGGCACCCGGTATCCGGACCGCCGGCCCCGACGAGGAGCCGGACTCGATGGACCGGTTCCTCGCCGACGCCCGGCGGGAGCGCTTCGACCTCGCCATCCAGCTGCACGGCGGCGGGGCGAACTCGAATCCGCTGGTCGCCGCGCTCGGCGCCCGGGTCACCGCCGGCCTGCGCGCCGAGGACGCCCCACCGCTGGACCGGTGGATCCGGTACGTCTACTACCAGCCCGAGATCGTCCGCTACCTGGAGGTGGTCGGCCTGGTCGGGGCCAGCCCGGCCGGGCTGGTGCCCCGGCTGGCGGTCACCGACGCGGACCTGGCCGAGGCCCGGGCGGTGCTCGGCGAACCGGACCGGCGGCGGGTCGCCCTGCACCCGGGCGCCAGCGACCCGCGCCGGCGCTGGCCGCCGGAACGCTTCGCCGAGGTCGCCGACCAGCTCACCGACCAGGGGTACGAGGTGCTGGTCACCGGCGTTCCGGCCGAGCGGGACGTGGTCGGTCGGGTGGTGGCGGCGGCCCGGCTGCCGGTGCGGCCACTGGTCGGCGAGCTGTCACTGGGCGGGCTGATCGGCTGCTACCACGACTGCCAGGTGGTGGTCTCCAACGACACCGGCCCGGTGCACGTCGCCGCCGCGATCGGCACCCCGACCGTCGGCATCTTCTGGGTCGGCAACCTGATCAACTGTGCGGTGCCGCTGCGTGGCCGGCACCGCCCGATCGCCTCGTGGACCATCCACTGCCCGGAGTGCGGCGTCGACTGCTCCCGGGACATCTATCCGGCCCGCTCCGGCGGCGGGATCTGCCCGCACCGCAGTTCGTTCGTCACCGACGTACCGGTGGTGGAGGTGCTGGCGGCGGTGGCCGACCTGACCCGGGACAACACCGGGCGGACCGGTCAGCCGGCCGCGTCCCGTACCGCCGGATAGACCCCGACCACGGCGGCGGCGACCGGCAGCAGGGAGATCAGTACGGCGTACTCCAGGATGTCCAGCCAGCGGGCGCGGAACGGGGAGTGCCGATTGCGGACCACCCGGTCGGCGTAGACCAGGCAGAGCGCTCCGGCCGCGCCGAGCACCGCCGCCGTGGCGAACAGCCAACTCGGGCCCAGGATCGACGGTAGCCGCCAGCCCAGCCCGGCCAGGATCAGCAGCCCGACGGCGACCGTGCAGACCCGTTGTGCCGCCCCGGCGTACGACCGGGAGCGCACCAGCCAGGCCACCCCGGCCAGACCCACCAGCAGCGGTGACCAGGCGGAGCCGTCCCGCAGCAGCACCACGGCGCAGCCGGCCACCGCCACCCCGAGCGCGCTGACCAGGGCGGTCAGCAGGTTCGCCGCCGTCGACGTCGCGTCGAGCACCGACGAGCCGAGCGCCGGCCGCTCGTCGGCCCGGAACGACTCCATGTCCTCTGGCACGGTCGGCATCGGCAGCCCGGCCAGCCGCAGCGAGACGATCGGCGCGACCGTGGTGAGCGTGGTCAGCACCACGACCGCGACCGCCGCCGCGTGCTCCGGCCGTACGTCGAGCAGCAGCACGGTGGCGGTGACCAGCGTGCCCGTCCCGGCGGCGACGACCGTGCCGACGAAAAACGGGTGCCGGTGCACGATCGCCACCGTCAGCATGGCGTGGAAGGTCAGGGTGGCCAGGCCGAGGGCGAGGGGGCCGGCCCCGACCGGCCAGCCGGGGTGCGGCGGCAGCGCGGTCACCCCGGCTGCCAGCGCGGCGACCAGGCCGGCGGCGGAACAGACGGCCGCCGACTCGACGTCGGCGTACGCCCGGGCCAGTGCGCCGGCGGCGAGCAGCAGCGTCACCGCGACCACCCCGGCGGCGATCGCCGACTGCGGCCGCCCGGCCAGCCCGGCGAGCAGCAGCAGGGTGGCCCCGGTCAACAGCAACGCGGCCGTGACCAGGCCGAGCCGGCGGCCCACCCGGGGTCGCCAGGCACCCCGCCGGCTCTGGGCGGCGCTGGCGATCGCGTCGACCACGTCGTCGAAGAGCAGTGGGGCCTGATAGCTCGGGCGGGACGTCAGCTGCAGGATCTCGCCGTCGGCGATGGTGCTGGCGGCGACGGTCAGCCCCGGTGACAGTGCCGGCCCGCCGACGCGGGACAGCACCCAGCCGGTGCCGTCCGTCCCGGACTGCGGTGCCGCGCGGGCCAGCCGGACCAGTTGCGGGATCAGTTCGGCCAGGGTGCAGTGCACCGGCAGTCCGACGTCCATCCGGGCCCGGGGGGCGACGACGGTGACCCGGCGTAGTCCGGATACCGGTGCGGTCGCCGGGCCGGGCGGCGGCGGGTTCACGTCGATCGGGTCAGCCGGTCGGCGGCGGCGATCAGCGGCGCGAACCGTTCCTCGGTCGTCCTGGCCAGTCGCTCCTGGGCGTTGTTGACCGCCTCGGTGACCAGCGCCCCCACCTCCTGCGGACCGTGGCGGCGGAGCACCGCGGGATCGAAGGAGACGTCGGTGACCCGGCCGGTGCCGCGTACGGTCACCACCACCTCGTTGCCCCGGGAGGCGCCCCTGATGAGCAGTTGGCTGACCGCCTGCCGGATCCGGTCCGCCTCGTGCCGCTGCTGCTCCAGCCGGGCCAGGGTGGTCGCGATCTCGTCCGGCAGTCCGGTGTCGCCGGGTGTCCCGTTCATCGACGTGCCTCCGAACTCATCCGACGGGCAGCGGTGTGGCGGCCGCGCTGGTGGTGAACAGCGTGGCCAGGGTGTTGCTGAGCTGGTTACGCGTCGCGTCGGACGCGGACTGGGCCTGCTGTTTGGCCGAGAGGGCCGCCTGGACCGCCTTCAGGATCGCCAGGACCACCATGATCTTGTTCCACGGCGACGGCATCGCCCGGGCCCGGGCGATCTCCTGGGCCATCGTCTGGATGATGGAGTTGGCCTGCTGGGCGAAGCTCTGCCGCTGCTGCTGGACTTGGTTGGTGGCCTGGGTCAGCGCCGCCGCCGCGCCGTTCAGCCGTCGGCTCTCCTGCTCCAGCGCCACCCGCAACACATTGACCAGCAGGTTGTTGAGGTTGGTGGTGTCCTGGTCGGTGCGGGCGTACGCCTGCCCGAACCAGTTCTGGCCCAGTTGGGTCACGGTCCGCCGGGCGTCGTCGGCGGCGGTGGTGATCTGGGTGGCGCACCGGTCGCACTCGGTCGCCCGGTTCCGCAACGCCGCCGGATTCCCCGTGACATCTTTCGTTGCCTCGGCCAGCAAGAGGAAGCCGGCCTGGATTATCGCCGTCACCTGACCTGTGTCCATCGCCCCGCCTCCGTTTCCCGGCGAGCGTAGTGCCGCTCCCGGGATGCGGCCGACGGCAAAATTACCCACCACGACCCGGCGGGGTCCGCCGCAGACTGCGGGGATGGGTTACCCGTCCCTGCCGGCCGGCCGCCGGGTGGTCGCCCCGGAACCGCCGAGCGGCGAGATCGTCCTGGAGTCGCCGCCCGGCCTGGTCAAGGGCAGTGCGCAGGCGATGATGCACCTGCTGTTCATGGTGCCGATGATGCTCGGCATGGGCGCCATGTCGTTCGTCTACATCGGACGGGCCGGCGGGCCGATGACGTACCTGTTCGGCGGGCTGTTCGCACTGGTCATGATCGGCATGATCGTGATGGCGCTGGCCGGCGGCCGGCAGGCCACCAAAACGAAGATCAACGAGGAGCGCCGGGACTACCAGCGCTACCTCACCGGGCTGCGCCGCAAGGTGCGGGACGTGGCGGAACGGCAGCGCGCCGCCCTCGGCTTCGACCACCTCGACCCCACCGACCTCTGGACCCTCGTCGACGGTCCCCGACTCTGGGAACGGCGCCGCTCCGACCCGGAGTTCGGCCAGGTACGGATCGGGGTCGGGCCGCAACGACTGGCCACCCCGCTGCGTTCGCCGCAGACCGTGCCACTGGAGGACCTCGACCCGGTCTCCTCCGCCGCACTGCGACACTTCATCCGGGCGTACTCGACGGTGTCCGACCTGCCGGTGGCGATCTCGCTGCGCGGCTTCGCCCGGATCGGCGTCAGCGGCACCCGGACCCGGACTCGCGACCTGGTCCGCGCGCTGCTCGCCCAGGCGGCGACCCTGCACTCCCCGGCCGACCTGCGGATCGGGTTCTGCCTCGCGGCCGACCGGGTCGCCGACTGGGACTGGGCCAAGTGGCTGCCGCACGCCCAACACGGCACCGACCGCGACGCCGTCGGGCCGGTCCGGCTGGTCGCCGGCGACCTCGACGAACTCGCCGAACGGTTCGGTGCCGACCTCGGCACCCGCCCGGCGTTCACCCGGCAGACCGGGACGGGCTCCGACCAGCCGCACCTGCTGGTCGTGGTCGACGCCGGGCGGACCGCCGGCACCACCCGGCTCGCCCCGGAGAACGGCCTGCACGGCGTCACCCTCGTCGAGATCGTCGACGCCCCGCCCGACGAACCGGTCCCGGACACGCTGCTGCTGCACGTGACCGAGGAGCGGCTCGGCATGCTCGTCGAGGCCGCCGCCGGGCCGAGCCTCAGCTTCCTCGGCCGGCCGGACCGGCTCGACACCGCCGGCGTCGAAGCCCTGGCCCGGGCCCTGGCACCCCGCCACCACAGCACCGCGCCGGCCCAGGAGACCCCGCTGTCCAGCACCTTCGGGCTGGCCGTACTGCTCGGGCTCGGCGACCCGCGCGACACCGACCCGGCGCTCACCTGGCGACCCCGGCCGGCCCGGGACCGGCTGCGGGTGCCGCTCGGCCTCGACCCGTACGGCCGGCCGGTCGAACTCGACCTCAAGGAGTCGGCCGAGGGCGGGATGGGACCGCACGGGCTGGTCATCGGGGCCACCGGCTCCGGCAAGAGTGAACTGCTGCGTACCCTGGTCACCGGGCTGGCGGTGACCCACTCCTCGGAGACCCTGAACCTCGCCCTGATCGACTTCAAGGGCGGCGCGACCTTCGCCGGGATGACCCGACTGCCGCACACCTGCGCGGTGATCACCAACCTCTCCGACGACCTGGCGCTGGTCGACCGGATGGCCGACGCGATCAACGGCGAACTCGTCCGCCGGCAGGAACTGCTCCGCTCCGCCGGCAACTTCGCCTCGGTCCGGGACTACCAGCGGGCCCGGGAGTCCGGCACCGACCTGCCGCCGCTGCCGGTCCTCCTGGTGATCATCGACGAGTTCAGCGAACTGCTGACCAGCCGACCCGAGTTCATCGACCTCTTCGTGCAGATCGGCCGGCTCGGCCGCAGCCTCGCGGTGCACCTGCTGCTCGCCTCGCAGCGGCTGGAGGAGGGCCGGCTGCGCGGGCTGGAGGCGCACCTGTCGTACCGGATCGGGCTGCGGACCTTCTCCGCCTCGGAGAGCCGGGCGGTGCTCGGCGCACCCGACGCGTACCACCTGCCGGCGGTGCCCGGCTCGGCGTACCTGAAGACCGACACCGACACCCTGCGACGGTTCAAGAGCGCGTACGTCTCCGGCGACCTGCCGCCCCGGGTCAGCGGCCTGGCGCCGACCGCCGTACCGGGCCGGCAGGTGCTGCCGTTCACCCTGGTCCGGGTGGCGTCGGTGGCCCCGCCGGTGCCACCGGCCCCGCCCGTACCGCCGCTGCCGGCCGGGGCTCCGGTCTCGCCGGCTCCCGGCGGCACCGGCGAGACCGCGATGGCCGCGATGCTCTCCCGGCTCACCGGCGCCGGGCCGGCCGCGCACCAGATCTGGCTGCCGCCGCTGGCCGAACCGCCGACCCTCGACCAGCTCCTGCCCCCGCTGGCGGTCGACCCGGAACGCGGGCTCTGCCCGTCCGGGTGGGCCGGCAACGGTGGGCTGGTGGTCCCGGTCGGGATCGTGGACAAGCCGTTCGAACAGCGCCGGGACCAGCTCTGGTTCGACCTCACCGGAGCCGGCGGCAACGTCCTGGTGATCGGCGCCCCGCAGAGCGGCAAGAGCACCCTGCTGCGCGGCCTGGTCGGCGCGCTCGCCCTCACCCACACCCCGCGCGAGGTGCAGTTCTTCCTTCTCGACATGGGTGGCGGCGCGCTCGGCCCGGTGGCCGGCCTGCCGCACGTCAGTGGTCACGCGGTACGCCGGGACGCCGAGCGGTGCCGGCGGATGGTCGCCGAGGTCGCCACCCTGCTCGGCGAGCGTGAACAGTTCTTCGCCGAGCACGGCATCGACTCGGCCGCCACCTTCCGGCAACGGCGCGCCGAGTTCACCGAGAGCGCCGACGGGCGGGAGTTCGGGGACGTCTTCCTGGTCGTCGACGACTGGGCCACCCTCAAGCAGGAGTACGAGTACCTCCAGGACCAGATCGTCCGGCTGGCCACCCGGGGGCTCGGCTTCGGCATCCACGTGGTGGTCGCCACCACCTGGTGGCTGAACCTGCCCGCCCCGCTGCGGGACGCCCTCGGCACCCGGGTGGAGCTGCGGCTCGGCGAGCCCGGCGACTCGATGCTGCACCGGCGCGCCGCGCAGAACGTGCCGACCGACCGGCCGGGACGCGGGATCACCCCGGACGGGCTGCACCTGCTCTCCGCACTGCCCCGGATCGACGGCGACCCGCGGGCGGCCACCCTCGGCACCGGAACCCTGGAGCTGGTCGGTCGGGTCCTCGAGGCCTGGCCGTACCCGCCCGCCCCACCGGTACGACTGCTGCCCCGCCTGGTGCCGGTGCAGCGACTCGACCCGGCGTACGCGGCACCGGGCCGGTCCGTGCCGCTCGGTCTCGCCGAGGCGGACCTGGCCCCGGTCAGCCTCGACTTCGACAGCGAACCGCACTTCCTGGCCTTCGCCGACGTGGAGAGCGGCAAGACGGCGCTGCTCCGGGCGATCGCCCACGGCGTGGCCCGGCGCTACACCCCGGCCGAGGCCCGGATCATCCTGGTCGACTACCGGCGCGGACTGCTCGACGTGGTCGGCCCGGAGCACCTGCTCGGCTACGCCGGCTCGGAACCGGTGCTCACGGAAATGGTCAACGACGTGGCGACCGCGATGGGGCAGCGGATGCCGGGGCCGGACGTCACCCCGGAGCGGCTGCGCCGCCGGGACTGGTGGACCGGGCGAGAACTGTTCCTGATCGTCGACGACTACGAGCTGGTCGCGGTGCCGGGACGGCTCACCCACCCGCTCGGGCCGTTGCTGGAGTACCTGCCGCACGCCCGGGACATCGGTCTGCACCTGGTCATCGCGCGGGGCAGCGGCGGCGCGTCCCGGGCGCTGTTCGACCCGATCCTGCAACGGATCAGGGAACTCGGCTCACCGGGACTGGTGATGTCCGGCAGCCGCGACGAGGGGCCGCTGCTCGGCGACATCCGGCCCGGAACACAGCCGCCCGGCCGGGGCGTGCTGGTCCGCCGTCGTACCGGCCCGATGACGGTCCAGGTCGGCTGGACGCCGCCGGTCGAGTGACCCGGCCGGGGCTCCGGCGATGTGGGTAGCGGCGATGTGGGTAAAAGTGCCGTGGGGCGGTGCTCCGGTTTTCCCTAACCTGGCGTACGACGAGGAGGAGCATCGATGGCTAACCAGGGTTTCCAGCTCGACCAGGTGGTCATCAAGACCACTGCCGCCAAGTTCGACGAGACGGCGACGAACATCCGGGGTCTGATGGGCCGGCTCAGCGCCGACCTGAACGGTCTGGTCGGGTCCGCGCAGAACTTCAACGGCGCCGCCCGGCTCGCCTTCGACACCAGCTTCCAGGCGCTGAACGAGCGGATCATGCGGGCCCAGACACAGCTCACCGCGATCGGCGAGGCGTTCAACAAGGTCATGAACGAGCACGACGCGCTCTCCAACACCCAGCAGAGCGACATCATGCGGGTGGCCCAACTCGCGGTGCAGAGCCCGATCATCAGCGGGCTCAACAACAACTGATCCGCCGGTCGAGAGGACGGAACGACGATGACAACGCAGGGCGGGGTGCCGTCGGCCGGCACCGTGGCGATGCGCTTCGAGGCGGTCAACGCCGCCGGCGGCAGCATGTTCACCTACTCGAAGGCGATCGACGAGGCACTTCAGGCGCTGCACACCGCGTTGCAGCCGGTCCGGGAGACCTGGTACCTCTCGGGCAGCGCGTCGGGACTGGAGGCGCAACTGGCCGAGGAGGCGCTGCGCGCCACGCTCGCCGAGATGAGCGAGATCATCACGAACCTCGGTGGTGTGCTGCAGAACGCGGCCGCACAGGCGGCGGCGCTGGACAGGTCCCTCGGGGGGCAGATGCCCGGGGTGGCCGCCGGTGGGGCGAATCGTTGAGCCACGCCCACCTGACCCGGTTCGGGTGTAGGCGCCTACGACACGAGGGGAAACCATGGCCGCCGACTCCTTCGCGGTGGACCTGCGTTCGCTGACCGAATTCGCCGAGGAACTGGCCACCCAGCTCGCCGGCATGGTGCAGCCGCTCGGTCAGCTCGACGCGCTGACCGAGCGGGAACTGCGGCTCGGCGCGTTCGTCGAGGCGCAGTCCCTCGGTCAGCACCATGGCGTCGCGGTCGCCGACCTGCACCACCTGGTCACCCAGGCGCGGGACGCGATCGACTTCGCCAGAGAGGTCACCGCCATGGTCAACGACGCCTACCAGCGGTACGACGCCGGGGTGACCAGCGCCGTGCAGAGCGTGGGCGGCGTGCTCCACACGACCGGCGGCGCCGTCACCGGCACCGTGCACGGGGTGGGCGGCGTGGTGCCGGCGGTGGGCGGGATCATCGCCGGCCTCGCCGCGCCGCTCAGCGGTCCGGGCACCGGGGAGGGGCAGGTCTGACCGGCATGCGACCGAGGACCGACTTCACGCCGTACAGCCACGGGCAGCTCTACCAGATGCTGCACCACGGCGACGAGACGACCGTGCGCAC
The DNA here is from genome assembly GCF_039871775.1 of Plantactinospora sp. B5E13. Lineage (NCBI taxonomy): Bacteria > Bacillati > Actinomycetota > Actinomycetes > Micromonosporales > Micromonosporaceae > Plantactinospora > Plantactinospora sp. B5E13. The sequence continues at coordinate 165,377 of NZ_JBDPLT010000007.1, read as the reverse complement.
GGTGGCGGAGTCCTGGGACGGTGTCGGCGCCCGGCTGCACGAGCAGGCGACCAGCCTCGAACGCCGGCTCGCCCGGTTCCGCCAGCAGTGGCAGGGCGGGGCCGCCGAGCAGTACCAGACGATGATCGCCGACCTGAGCGCCGGACTGCGGCGGATCGGCGACGCCGCGTTCGCCATGCGCGACGTCGCGTACGACGTGGGTGACGCCCTGAAGCGGGCCAAGGCGCAGATGCCGCCCCCGGTCGAGGTGCCCGAACTCTCCACCGTGACCGTGGCGCTGGCCACGACGCCACTGCGGACGGACGCGTTCACCTCCGTGACGCAGGTCGCCGAGCTGCGGCAGCGCCAGACCGACGCCGCCGCCGAACTGCACCGGTACGAGCAGGCGGCCCGCGCCGCGGGGGCGGCCCACGCCAGGGCGGTGGCGGTGATGAACGCCCTCGCCGTCGAGTACGTCGCCGCCGGTGACCGGATCCCGGTGCCGCCCGAGGGGGGTGACCAGACCGGAGGACCCGGCGGTGAGCCAGTACCCGGGGAGGCCGCCGGGGTGGCCGGTGGACCGGACTCAGAGAAGGGCGGCGGGCGGCCGGTCTTCGGGGCCATGTTCACCGCCGGGGTCGCCGCCGCCGCGGCGGCCGCCGCCGGTCGGCTCGGCAACCGGGCCACGCCGGCCGTACCCGGCTGGGCGAAGAAGAAGGAGAGTGACGGCGACCGGGCCGGTGCCGGGGCGACACCGTCCGGCTCCGGCGTCGCCGGGCTGGGCCGGAGCCTGGGCGGCATCGGCGGTGGTGGCGGTGTTCCGGTCGGAGGTGGGGGCGGTGGTGGCCCGGCAGCGCCGGCCCCGACGGCGCACGGCGGTCTCTCCGGGGCCGGCGCGGCGGCCGGATCGGCGGCCGCGGCGTTTCGTACGGCGGCCGGCGCGGCAGGGTTGGGCGCCGGCATGACGCCGATGATGCCCATGATGCCGATGATGCCGTTCGCACCGACGGGCGGGGACGCGGGTGCCCGCCGGGTGCCGCCGTGGCTGACCGAGACCGAGGAGGTCTGGGGCGAGTCGGCGGTGGTCACCCCGCCGGTGCTCGGCGCGGACCCGTCGGAGGAGACGCACCCGCCGGTGGACTTCCCGTACTGACCGCGGAACAGCGGATCGTCAGGTGGAGGTGGACGATGAGAGTCGAGGGTGGCACCGAGGTCTTCCAGGTGCGGTCAGCCGAGCTCGGTACGGCGGCGACGAGGGCACTGCCGGAGCAGGTCGCCGTACTCGGGAACGCCCGGCTTACGCTGCTGTCCCAGACGGTGCCGGCGGAGTGGCTCGGCCGGTTGGCAGGCGCCCAGCAGGCTGCCACCGCGCACGCCGGCACCATCGCCACGAGTCTGCGGCAGCTCGCGGCCGCGACGACCGAACTCGAGGGCATCGTCACCCGGATCCAGGCCACCGCCTCCGGTGCCCACCGGTACGACGACGAGCAGGCCAGGAAGCATCAGGAGCAGGGCCAGCGGGTTGCCCAGGCGGGTGGGGTCACCAGTGACGCCACCGGAACGGTCGAGGGTATCGCCGGCCGGGACGCGGACAACCGTACGAGGGTCCGGTCCGTGCTGGAGGCCGCCGAGACGGAGCGGGCCCGGGTCGCCGCGGAGCGGGCGGCGCTGCTGGAGCAGCCGCCGAGGAACCTGGCTCAGCACGACGCGGCCGTCGGCGTGCTCGACGAGGAGCTCAAGCAGCTTGATGGGCGGATCAACGCCTACCAGCGGATGCTCGACAGCGATACGAAGATCCTCGCCTTCGACCCGGCCGGGAACGGGCGGGCGATCGGCCTGGTCGGAGAGATCGGCGAGAACACCCGGGCGGTCGGCGTACTCGTGCCCGGCACCTTCTCGAACATCGAGAACTTCGCCAAGTACGAGAACCTGGCCTCAAGTTTTGTCGTTCCGGGTCGCGCCTCCGGCGAGGTCGCCATGGTCGTCTGGATGGACGGCGCCCTGCCGCAGTCCCTCGTCTCGGCGGGTACCCCGTCGTACTCCCAGGAGCTGGCGCCCCGGCTGCACGACTTCGTCAACGGCGACCTGCGGCCGATGGTCGGTGACCACACCAGGATCACCGTCATCGGCCACAGTTACGGCGGCGCGACCATGGGGCTGGCCGACGCGGCGGGGATGCGGGCGGACCACGGCGTGCACCTCGGCTCCGCCGGCATGGGGCACGGAGTGCCCGAGGACCGGGTGCCGAACGACTACTTCGTCACCCGCTACGCGATCACCTCCCCGTACGACCCGATCCAGATGACCCAGGGCGGCGTCGGGGAGGGGATGGGCCTCAACCACGGGCCGGACCCGGACACGTATCCGGGAGTCATCCAGATCCCGAGCGGCCGGAGCGCCGCTGGCGAGGTGCTGACCGGAGAACTCGCGCACACCGGCCTGCTTGAGCCGTACTCGGACTCGTGGCTGAGCATCTACAACATCATCACCGGGGACGGTCCGGTACCCGCGCCCCCGATCCGCCCCGGCCGGTGACCGGGTGCCAGCACTCCCCGAAGGAGGTACGGCGATGACCGTTGACGCCGCCGGTGGGCACGTCGTCCAGGTGCAGTTCGAAGCCCTGTGGGCGGCGGCCCGGCAGGCGCTGCCGCCGCAGGCCGCGGCGCTCCGGGAGGTGCGGCGGGTGCTGCTCGCCACCCAGGTGCCGACGGAGTGGCTCGGACGGCTGCCCGGTTCCGGCCAGGCGGCCACGGCGCACGCCGGCGCCATCGTCGAGAGCGCCCGACAGCTCGAGGCGGCGGCGACCGAACTCGACCGGATCGGCGGCCACGTCACCACGACCGCGGACCGCAACAAGCAGCTCGACGACGACCACGCCCGGCAGCAGCAGGAGCAGGGCCAGCAGGTCGCCCAGGCGGAGCAGCGGTGGCCGGAGGGCCAGCGGGACAAGGCGATGGCGGTGCTGAGGGAGATCGAGGCACAGCATCCGATCAGCAGCGCGGCGGTCGCCCGCAACATGCTCGACAAGGTGATGTGGTTCGCGGGCAACATGGCGGCCGGCCAGATCGGCGACCACTACGACCAGGAGGTCCGGGAGCTGCTGAGCCAGCCGCCGACCAACGAGAACCTGCGGACGCTGGCCGAGCGGGAGACCGAGTTCTGGAACTCGCCCCGGGGCAGCGACGTCGGGGCGATGATGGGCGCCGACACGCGTTACCAGCTACTGCTGCTGTCCCGGGCGGAGTGGGTCCGGGAGCTGCCCTGGGAGCTGCGACAGCAGGGCATCGACACGATCTTCCCGCCCAAGCCCTGACCTCGACAGGCCCCGACTCCGCCGCCCGTCGCCGTCCGGGTCAGCGTCGCCAGCCCCGGGCCCGGCCGCGGCGGAGTACGGTCACGGCCAGTCCGGCCAGGACCGCGCCGACCAGGCCTAGCAGCGCGAGCACCCCGGGCAGCCGGGGACGGGCGGGCGGTCGGGTCGGGCCGACGGCCGGCTCCACGACCTGCGGCGCCGCCGCGGCGGCCCGACCGGGAGCCGGACCGGCCGGCAGTTCGGCGGTCACCGCCGCCGCGACGTCCAGCCTGCCCCAGCCCAGCCGGGGATCGCGGCCGTACGGCGGCCGGTTCGCGGTGGCGGCCAGCCGCTCCCGTACCTGGGCAGGGGAAAGTTCCGGCCGGTACGCCCTGATCAGTGCCACCGTCCCGGCGACGTACGCGGCGGCGTACGCCGGATCGCCGACCCCCCACCGCTGGCCGATCCGGCCCCTGGTGCCGGCCGCCGTGCTGACCAGGTCCGCACCCGGCGCCGCGAGGGTGACGTGCCCGCCGGCCTCGGTCTGCACCGGCGAGCCGGCCTGGTCGTGCGCGCCGACCCCGAGCACGCCCGGCAGCGCGGCCGGGTACGACCGCAGTCCCGCGCGGGCGGCGACGGCCGGGGCGACGACGACGATCTCCTCGGCCAGCGCCTCCCGGACCGCGCTCTCCAGGGCCCGGCTGCTCCGCACGGCCGGTACGACCACCAGGATCACCCCGGCACCGGCGTCGGTCGCCCGGCGGACCGCCTCGGCCAGGTCGTCCGGATCCGGCCCGTCCCCGGATCCGGCGGCCCCGTCCGTCGTCTCCGTGTAGCGCAGCGCCAGGATCCGGGCGCCGGGCGCCAGACCCGCGAAGGTGGTGGCCGGGTCGGGGCGGGCACCGACGATGCCGGCGGCGAAGGTGCCCCGGCCGTCGCAGTCGGTCCGGTCCGAGGCGCCGGCCACCTGCCCCGGCCCGAACTGCGGGTTGTCGGCGTCGATTCCGGTGCCGAGCACCGCGACGAGTTGACCGGCGCCGTCGGTCAACGGCCAGATCCGGGTCGGGTCGGTGAGCCGCTGCGCCCAGCCGACCGCGTCCTGATAGACCCCGGCCGGGGTGGCGCACGGCGCCGCCGCGTCGGCCGGTACGCCGGGCGCGGCCAGCGGCGTCAGCAGCCCGACCACCGCCGCCACGGCGAACCGCCACCGGGCCCGTGCACCGGGTTCCGGCGTGGTGGCGGTCGTGCGGTGTGGTCGGCCGCGTCCGTTCCGTGCGGGGACGGGCCCCCGGGGCCGCCCGGTGGTCATGGCCGGCTCCGTCGACCCGGCTCAGGCGGAGACCCGGTCGTCGGGTCGTCCGCAGGCGGCCATTCCGTGCTCGATCGCGAACCGGGTGAGCGCCGACCGGCGGCGCAGCCCGGTCTTGTCCCGGATCCGGTCCAGATAGGACCGGACGGTCCGGACGCTGATCCGTAGCGTCCGGGCGATGTCCTCGTCCCGCTCGCCGGCCGCCACCCAGGACAGCACGTCGACCTCGCGGTCCGAGAGTTCGAGCTGGAGGCGGGGGCCGACCCGCCGGTCCGGCAGCACCGAGGCGAGCGAGGCCGAGACGTAGCGGTGTCCGACGGCGACCTGCCGGACCGCCCGGAGGATCTCCTCGGCGTCCGCGCTCTTGGACAGGTAACCTGCCGCCCCGGCGGCCATCGCGCCCCGGACCTCGGTGCGGTCGACCTCGGCGGAGAGCACCAGCACCCGGTGGCCGAGGCCGGCCACGGTCCGGACCGCCGCCGCGTTCCGCGACCCGGGTTCCAGCAGTACGACGCAGTCCGGGCAGCGCCGGGTGGTGACAAACTCGGCGACCGTCGCGGCGGCCACGCAGAGTTCGAGGTCCGGCGCCCCGGTGACGACTCCGGTGACGGCGGTCCGGTAGAGCGGATGACCCTCGACGACCCCGACGACGGTGCTGCCTGCTGCTGCCCTCATCCCGCACCCCTCCCCAGGTCACGCCGGGACGACGTCGCCCGGTCCGGTCGGGGACCCGCCCGGACGGGGTGGGCCGACGCCGGGGCGACAACCTGACGGTATCGACGGGGCGGGGAGAGCGGTGATGGTCGATCGTCCACCAGGGGGTCCGGTGCACGGGACCGAAGGTCAGAGTTCGTCGGCCCCGATCAGGCCGTCCTGGATGGCCCGGGCGACCAGGGCCGCCTTGGTCGGTGCCGGCCGGCCGACGTTCGCGTACTTGATCCGGGCCCGTTCCAGGCAGGCGTTGACCCGGCGTACGGTCAGGCCGAGGCGCTTGGCGACCATCTCCTTGGACTCGCAGCGGAACCACTCCAGCAGCACCTCGGTCTCCCGGGGCGAGAGCCGGGGCCGGTCGGGCCGGATGTCGGTGCCGAACGCGCCGGAGAGCATCGGCGGCAGGTACGGTAGGTTGCTCGCCGCCGCCTGCACCGCCGTGACCAGGTGGTCCTCGCCCTCGGCCTTGGTCAGGTAGGTGAACGCCCCGATGTCGAGGCAGTTCAGCACGGTGTCCCGGTCGGCCCGCATGCTGTAGACGACCACCTGGCGTCCGGCGTCGACCAACCGTTTGAGGTCGCCGTACGCCGGACCGGTCAGGTCCAGTTGCAGGTCGAAGACGACCACGTCGGCGTCGCTGCCCGGCGGCAGCCAGGCGGCGGCGACGGTCGGGCCCGCGTCCAGCACCTCGATCGGCGGGTCGGCGAGCGTGCACCAGGCCCGCACCCCGGCGATCACCACCGGATGGTCGTCGACCACCACCACCGAGGTCACCGCCGCACCTCGCCGCGCTCGGTCATGTCGTCTCCTGCCAACTCGACCGGATCCAGAGTCGTTCGCCCTCCACTGTGGTCGACGTGTGCACCCCGTCGCTGTCCGGGAACGGTACGGCCTCCGGCGCGTTCGCGGCGACCACGCTCACCGTCACCTCCCGGTCGGCGCCGACCACGGTGAGGCGTACCTTGCCGCGGGCGGTGGCCAACGCCCAGACCGACGCCTCGGTCAGCCGGCGCCGCACCTGGGTGGGCAGCGCCGGGCGGTCACCGAACTCCGCGAAGGTCACCGGTACGCCCTGCCGCTCGGCGAGTTCGACGCAGGCGCGCAGTTCGTGCAGCAGCGGGTCGGGCACCGTCTCGTCCTCGGCGAAGAGCCGGCGCATCTTGGCTGCCTCGACCGCGCAGGAGCGGCGTACCGCCTCGTCGCCCGGGTCCAGGCTGCCGTCGGCCAGGCCGGACAGCAGCGGCACCGTGGTCCGGGCCAGGTCGGCGTACCGTTCCACCCGGTCCCGGGCGAGCTGGGCGGCGACCGCGCCGGCGGTGCGTACCTCCTCCTCCGCCCGGGCCACCCGCGCCGTACTGACGGCGAGCTGCCGCAGCACGATCGCGATCATGCCGACGGCGAGTTGGAAGGCGAGCACGATCACGGTGGCGTTCACCGCGGCGGCGAAGGAGAGCGCCGCCGCGCCACCGAACGCGGTCTGGGCGAACGTCAGCAGATAGCTGCCGCCGAGCACCCCGGCGAAGACCGCCGGCCGGGCGTCGAGCAGCAGCAGCACGACCGTCCAGCCGACGTCCCCCTCCGACCAGTGCGTGTAGCCGAGCCGCTGCTCCGGCGGCACACCGGCGGTGGCGAGCACGGAGAGGGCGAGGACCAGGCCGAGCAGCGGCCAGCGCCAGCGGCCGAGGGACCACCCGCGCAGGGTGTGGACCGCGACGATCGCGGTGACCAGGACAAAGCCGCCCATCGTGGCGTACTGGGCGACGGGCGGGTGGTAGCTGTCGTGGGATGCCAGCAGCTTGGGCAGGTCGAGCAGGCCGAGGACGGCCAGGTTGATCACCACGGTCGCCCAGACCAGGCCCCGGTGGAACCGGGTGGAGATGATCGCCACGTTGTCGTCGGTCGGTGGCGGCGCGTGCCGGGGGCACTCCATCCGGACCGTGGTGCCCTGCCCGCGACTGCTGCGCACGGTGGCCCGCCCACCGATCCGGTCCATCCGGTCGACCAGTGAGCGGGCCACTCCGTACCGGTGGCCGGAGACCTCGTCCGGGTCGAAGCCGCGACCCCGGTCGGTCACCTCGACCACGACGGTCTGACCGGCGTCGCCGGTCAGCGAGACGGTCACCTCGGCACGGTCGGTCTCCGCGTGCCGGACCACGTTGGTCAGCGCCTCCCGGGTCCCGTGTCCGAGCATCACCGCGTCCACCGCCCGGATCGACAGCGTCGGCAGCCCGCACAGACGTACCCGCAGTGGGGTGTGCCCGACCACCTCGCGGAGCAGCGCGACCAGGTCGGCCTCGCGTTCGGTGTCGACCGTCGGCCCGCCGAGCACGGTCAGGTCGCGGGCCGCCTGCTCGGCCAGCCACGGCTCCGGCCGGGTCACGACCCCGGCGCCGACCATCAGCAGCGTCGCCGAGGCGGTGTCGTGCAGGGCGGCGAGGTACTCCCGTTCGTCGGCGCGGCGGGCGGCGGTGATCGCGGCGTCCCGGCGGACCTGCGCACCCCGGACCACCAGCAGGTCGGCCCGGCGGGCGTTACGTCGTACCAGGCGGTAGAGGCCCCAGGAGAGGGCGACCTCCGCCACCATCCAGAGGCGGATCGCGACCGCCGCCGGCAGGTCGGTCGCGGCCAGCCAGCTCTCCGGGCTGGCGAGCGCGGTCCCGACGATGTCGGCCACCACCACCGCCGCGGTCAGCGCCACCAGGCCACGGGAGCCGACCTGCCACGGGTACGTCACCACGATGATCGCCGCGGCGAGCGGGACCCAGCCGCTGTTCTCGACGTGCTGGTCGGCCGGAGCCGTCCAGACCTGGAGCAGGCAGAGCGCACAGACCACGGTGACGTCCACCGGCACCAGCCAGCGGGGTGCCACGCGCAGCGTACGCATCGCGTAGTAGCCGTTCCAGGCGAGGAAGAGCAGCACGAGTACGGTGGCCGGCCCTGGCTCGCGGGCGGCGCCGAGCAGCAGCGACACCAGGCCCACCACGGCGACCACGGTGAGCCGGAGGCCGAGGGAGTAGCGCAGGCCCTGCCGCAGCAGCCCCTGCTCGACCGGTCCCATCAGCCGGGTACGGTCTGTCGGGCCGCGGCCGGGTCCAGGGTCGCCCCGGTCGGGAACATCGCGAGCACCGAGGCGGGTACGCCGTACGGGCGGACCCGGCCGAGCCCGAGCGAGGCGATCGCCCCGTCGCCGGTCACCGGGTACTTCCGTCCGGTGTCGGTGATCAGGTAGACGGTGCCGGACGGGGTGCCGGGTACCGGCTCCTCGGCGACCAGCGCCCCGGCTCCACCCGGTACGTAGACCTCGGTCGGGACGCCGGCACCGCCGCCGGCCGGCAGGCTGATCGGCTGCCCGTCGCCCAGCGGCAGGCCGTCGCCGACGGTGATCCGGTCCTCGGCGACGCAGACCGTGGCGTTGCCCGAGACCGGCACCGGTTCCGGGCGGCGGCGCGGATACCCGTCCGCCCTGGTCGGCGACCGTGGCGCGGCGGCGACGTCGGCGGGCCCGACCGGCAGCGGCCGGGGCAGCGCGTCCGGATAGGCGGCGCCGCTGCCCGGCGAGCCGAGTGCCAGCCGGGCCTCGGTGTCGCTGACCACGGCGAGCCCGTCGGCGCGGACCAGGTAGAACTCGTCTCCGCCGGTGGTCAGCACCTGACCGACCCGGGTCGGGCTGCCACCCACCGTCGGCCCCGGCCGCCCGACGCCGTCCACCTGGAAGGTGTCCAGGTCACGTCCGGCCGGGACGGTGTTCAGCCAGGTCGGGGCGACCCGGACGGTGTCGGCGGCGGCGAGGCCGAGGGCGACCACGGCCGGGCCGTCCGGCACCCGGTGTCGGAGCCCGTCGACGATCAGGAACCGTTCGCCGGTCGGGAGCAGTGCCACGATCGCCTGGCCGGCGCCCAGCCGCTCCCCGCCCGGTGGCTGGCCGAGCAGGACGGCGGGGACCGGCGCCTCGCCGCTGGGCCGGTCCGGGGGCTGCCGGGTGCACCGGGTCCACGGGCCGGTGAGCAGCCGGTCGGCCGCCGGCAGCGAGTCCGGGGCGCCGACGATGCCGATTCCGGCGCCCCGGGCGACACCGCCGAGGGTCTTCGCCGGCACGGTGACCGTCCGGGTGCCGTCCCCGCCGGCGAGCAGCCGGGCCGACGTGTAGTTGAGCACCGGGTGCAGCGCGCCGTCGGCACCGAGGACGAACCTCGCCCCGGTCTCCTTCTCGACGATCACCTGCCCGCCCTGGCGCCACGCCTGCTGTCGGCTCGGGGTGAGCAGGCCGATGATCCCGAAGACCGCGGCGACCAGCACGGTGACCGCCAGTCCGATCGCGGTGCCGAGCAGGAGTCGTTTCGACGGCGAGGCCGGGTGGTCGGCGTCGGCGGAGACCAGCGCGGAGACCAGCCGACGGCGGAGGAACTGGTACGCCTGGATCCGGTCCTTCTGCGTCCACACTCGACGGCCCCCGCGCGGTGTTGGCGAAACGTCAGGCAGCCGCGATGATACCGAGGGTATCGATCGTCCTGACCATCGAGCACGCACATCGTGCGTCTGGCGGCATTCGCCGACGTCAGCGCCGCTGGTCCGCCCCGGTGGGCTCGGTGGATGCCGGCTCGGTGGGTGCCGGCTCGGTGGATGCCGGCTCGGTGGGTGCCGGCTCGGGGTGGTCGGCGAGCAGCACCTCCCAGGCTTCCATGGTCCGCTCGGTGACCGTGGTCGGCGCCTCCAGGTGGTACGCCCCGCTCGGCAACACCCCGGCACCCGCGTACCGGCTCATCACCGCGAGCTGGGCGGCCACGTCCTCGCCCTGGTGCCCCGGGTCCAGCTGACGCCAGAAGTCGAAGCCGCCGGCCGCGCGCAGCCGCTCGCGGTGGTAGAGCACACAGCCACCGATCCAGGAGATCTTGTACGCCCGCCACTGCCCCGGCGGCAGTCGACGGGCCGCCGTGACGTGCAGCAGGTTGGCCGCGGAGTGGATCTGCGCGCGGGCCCACTCCGGGGTGCCCGGCCGGGGCAGCTCCGGCACCGGCCGCCCGGGCCACTCCTGGTAGCGCCGGTGCGTCTCCGGCCGGACGTCGTCCAGATACGACAGTCCGTGTACGGCGTTGCCGACAAAACCGCAGTCGAGTTCCTGGACGGCGGTGAGCAGCCGGTCGACGGTGCCCGGTTCGAGCCAGACGTCGTCGTCGAGGAAGAGGACGTACCGGGCGGCCGAGGCGTCGAGCAGGTAGGCGCGGTGCTCGGCGAGTCCACGCCGGGGCAGCCGTCGGGTGAGCAGCACCGGGTGGCCCCGGTGTCGGAGCACCCGGACCATCGCGGCCGCCGCCGGCTCCGCCCAGGCCGGCTCCGGACCGTCGGACTGGTCGCTGACCACCACCCCGAAGCCGCCCCCGCTCTCCTCCGTCCCGGCCGGCGGACCGCCCCCGCTCTCCTCCGTCCCGGCCGGCGGACCGGGCGGGCTCTGCTCGATCCCGGCCGGACCGGTCGACCCGGTCGGGGCGGGGTGCTGGGCGGCCAGGCCGGCCAGGGTCACCGCCAGTTCGGCCGGACGGTCACGGGTCGGGATCAGGATGTCCAGCAGCCGGTCCCGGCGGAACGCCGACGGATCACCCGGCTCGATCGGCCGGGTGATCCGGGCCGGCCGGTTCACGCCCGGTGACTCGGGGCGGCGACGGTTTCCGTGGTCTCCCCGGCCTCGACGGCGAGCTGCCGGTTGTCGCCGTACGACCGGATCCGTTCGATCACCGCCGAGGTGGACCGGTCCGGTACGTAGCCGAGGGTCCGAACCTGACCGCCGAGTCGACGTACCAGGGGTGCCTCGGGAACCATCTCCGGCGGGTAGTCGCCGCCCTTGACGTACACGTCGGGGCGGATCGCCTCGATCAGCCCGGTCGGCGAGTCCTCCTCGAAGACCACCACGTGGTCCACACAGGAGAGCGCGGCGAGTACGGCGATCCGGTCCTCGACCGGGTTCACCGGCCGGTCGTCGCCCTTGAGCCGGCGTACGCTGTCGTCCGAGTTGACCGCGACCACCAGCAGGTCACCGAGCCCACGCGCCTGGTCCAGGTAGCGGACGTGCCCGTGGTGCAGGACGTCGAAGCAACCGTTGGTGAAGACGACGCTGCGCCCCTCCGCCCGGTGCCGCGCGACGACCTCCAGCAGGCTGTCGTGGTCGAGCACGGTCCGGGCCGGTGCCTGCGCGGCGACGCCGAGCGCGGCGAGCAGGTCGTCCCGGTGGCAGACACAGGTGCCGGTGTCCGCGACGGTGGTCGTCGCGGCGAGCTGGGCGAGCTGGGCCGCTGTCGGCAGCGGTGCGTCGGCGGCCAGCGCCAACGTCATCGCCGCCAGGTAGGCGTCGCCGGCCCCGACCGCGTAACTGGCCGGCACCGGCGTGGCGTGGCTGCGCCGGGACCGCCCGTCGGCGCCGCCGACCACCGCGCCCTCGGCATCCAGGGTCACCGCCACGACGTCCGCCCCGGTACGTTCCCGCAGCTCGGCGAGGCGGGCCTGGGCGACGACCGCCCGGCTGGCCCCGCCGGCGGCGACCGGACGACCACCGGCACCGCTCGCCGTCTCGTCGCCGGCCACCACGATGTCGTCCCCGGCGACCCCGATTTCGTCGCTGGTCACCGTCAGACCGTCCCCGCTGACCGAACCGCCCCGGTCGTCGGTCGACGTGCCGCCGTCCCCCTCGGTCGGCGGCGTACCCTCCCCGCCGGTGTTCCCACCGCTGTTGGCGGTGATCGGCACGCCGTTGCCGCCGGCCGTCGGCGTGCTGCCGTCGCTGGCCGTCGACGTGCCGTTGTTGCTGGTGATCGTCGTGCTCGGCGCACCGTCGGTGCGCCGGGTGCCGGTGGCGGTGGTGGTGCCGTCCGCGGCGACGCTCACCCGGGTGCCGGCGACCGCCGTCGAGCGCGGATCCGCCCCCGCCGGCGACGGGGCGCTGAGCAGCCGGGCCGCCTCGGCGAAACTCGGGGTCACCACGGTCGGCGCCAGGCCGCGCCAGTACGCCAGGTCGTGGGCGTCCAGCGCCACCGTCGCGTACCGGTCGCGGTTGTGCACCAGCCAGCGGCGTACCGGCTCGGGCAGCGCGCCCAAGCCGTAGTCACAGACCACCAGGGTCGGCGCCTGACCACCGCGGTCGGCACGCAACTCCTCGGTCGCGTGCGCGAGCGCCTGCAGCATCCGCTGCACTCCCTCGTCCGGCAGTGTCTCGTCCGCGTCGCCCTCGTCCTCCCGGAGCAGGATCTGGTCGGCGGCGAGCAGCCGGCGCTTGACCGGTGTCGGCCGACCCGGCTGGCTGATCGTCCGGTCCCAGACTCCGGCCCGGTCCAGGCAGTCGTGCAGTTCGTCTCCGGCGACGTCGGCACCGACCGGCGAGACCAGCGCGGCCACCCCGCCGAGCGCGGTCAGGTTGACAGCGGTGTTCGCAGCCCCACCAGCCGCGCAGAGTCGACGACGCAAGGTGAGGACCGGCGCCGGTGCCTCCCGGCAGAGCCGGTCGGACTCGGCGAACCGCCACTCGTCGAGCATCGCGTCACCGACCACCAGTACGCCCCGCCCCAGCCAGCTCTCCACCACCGCGGCCAGGCGGCGCTGTTCCGCTGCGTCTCTCACCATGTAGCGCGGGTCCCCGGTGCCGGCCAGGACAAACGTGGTCCTTCGGCGACCGCGAAGGGGATGTGACGCGGGCCGCGCCGGACGGGCCGGGGTGTTTCGGCGTCCCCGTACCGGGAAGGACTTTTTCCGGGAGGTGGTGAATCGGAAAACCGCCACAGAGCCCACTTCCACCCCTCGGAAAGGAGATACGAGATGGCAGCCGAGTTGCAGGGCAAGCGGTTCGCGTTCCTGGCCACCGACGGCGTGGAGGAGGTCGAGTACGTCCGACCCCGGGAGGCCGTCGAGGCCGCCGGCGGCCGGGCCGAGCTGGTCTCGCTGAAGCCGGGCACGATCCAGGCCTTCAACCACCTGGACAAATCCCAGCGGTACGACGTCGACGTCACCGTCGCCGGAGCCGACCCGTCCGGGTACGACGGTCTGGTGCTGCCCGGTGGGGTGGCGAACCCGGACGCGCTACGGACCGATCCGGACGTGCTCCGGTTCGTCCGGGCGTTCTTCGACGCGGGCAAGCCGGTCGGGGCGATCTGCCACGCGCCGTGGACGATGATCGACGCGGACGTGGTGAAGGGACGGACCCTGACCTCGTGGCCGAGTCTCCGTACGGACCTGGCGAACGCCGGGGCGCACTGGGTCGACGAGGAGTGTCACGTCGACAACGGCCTGGTGACGAGTCGCAGGCCGGACGACCTGCCGGCGTTCTGCGCCAAACTCGTCGAGGAGTTCGCCGAGGGCCGGCACTGACGGTATCGCCGGCCGCGCCGGGTGGGGTGAGCCGGGTGCCCCGCGACGGGATCAAGCCTGACCGCCCAGGACGGGATCATGCCTGACCGTCGGGAGCGGGGGACCCGGCCCCACCCCGGACCGGGTGCCCAGACCCGGCGCCCCGGCCCGGTCCGCGCAGCCGGCGATCAGCAGTCGTACTGGTGTTCGCGGAGCAGTCGCCGCACGGTGTCCGGGTTGGGGCTGCCGGCTCCCCAGCCGTTGACGTCCTGGCCGTTGACCTCGTCGATGTGCCAGTGGTTGCCGCGCAGTTCACCGGAGTCGCCGGGATGCTCCAACTCGACCGTGCAGGTCTGCGGGTCGTTGTCGGTGTTCACCACCCAGTCGAAGTCGTACGCGACGACCCGCTTCTTCCGCTTCTTCCTGGTGCCGGTGCTCTCCTCGTCGGCCTCCACGGTGACCGAGGTGAAGCCGGCCCTGGTCAGCTTGTCCCGGTACGCCTGCGCGGGGTCACCTCCGCCGCACCCGCCGACCGCCAGGGTGGCGGAGACCGCCGCGACCGCGAGCAGTGCGACTCTCCCCGTGTTCACGTGTCCTCCTTCGCGCCGATCCGTACGCCGGACGGCCATCTGCCTCAGGAGCGTCGACGGTAGGAGGCCCGGTCAACCCGTGGTTCGGATGAGCAGGGCCGACGTCCGGCGCATCATTCGGGCCGGCGTGGGGAGAAAACACCATGAGCACCGCTGAGGACGACCGACCGCAGTTGGGCCGCCGACAGATCAGGCTCCTGATGGTCGGGCTGATGACCGGCATGCTGCTGGCCGCGCTGGACCAGACCATCGTCGGCACCGCGCTGCCGACCATCGTCGGCGAGTTGGGTGGCATCAACCACTACTCGTGGGTGGTCACCGCGTACCTGCTGGCCTCGACCGCCTCGACGCCGCTCTACGGCAAGATGGCCGACCTGCTCGGCCGCCGCCCGGTTTTCCTCTTCTCGATCGGGACCTTCCTGGTCGGCTCGCTGCTGGCCGGACTGTCCCAGAACATGACCCAGCTGATCATCACGCGGGGCATCCAGGGAATCGGTGCCGGTGGTCTGATGACGCTGGCCTTCACCATCATCTCGGACGTGGTGACCCCCCGGGAGCGGGGCCGCTACCAGGGGCTCTTCGGTGCGGTCTTCGGGGTCTCCTCGGTGGCCGGGCCGCTGGTCGGCGGGTACTTCGCCGAGCACGACTGGCGGTGGATCTTCTTCATCAACGTCCCGCTGGCGATTGTCGCGATCATCGTCTGCTACCACGTGATGCGGCTGATCCCGTTCAAGCGTCGCAAGCATGCGATCGACTGGCTCGGCGCGGCGCTGCTGGTCGCCGGGGTGAGCGCGTTGCTGCTCGCGCTGAGCTGGGGCGGCAACGAGTACGCCTGGGGTTCCGGTGTGATCATCGGGCTGTTCGTGGCCGGCGTCGTCCTCGGTGTGGTCTTCCTGCTCCAGGAGTCCCGGGTCGCCGAGCCGATCCTGCCGCTGAGGCTGTTCCGCCGACCCACCTTCGCGCTGGCGAACACCGCCGGCTTTGTCCTCGGTCTGGTGATGTTCGGCTCGATCATTTTCATCCCGCTCTACCTGCAGATCGTCAAGGGCGCCTCCCCGACCAACAGCGGTCTGCTGATGCTGCCGATGATGGCCGGCGTGATCGTCACCTCGGTGCTCTCCGGGCAGGCGATCAGCCGGATCGGCCGGTACAAGTGGTTCCCGGTCGCCGGGGCGGCTGTCCTGGTGCTCGGCATGCTGCTCTTCACCCGGCTGCAGGTCGACTCCCCGCTCTGGGAGGCCTTCATCTACATGGTGCTCATCGGTATCGGGCTCGGCCTCTGCATGCAGCCGCTGGTGCTCGCCGTACAGAACGCGGTGGAGATCCGGGACCTGGGCGCCGGTACGTCCACCGCCACCTTCTTCCGGTCCCTGGGCGGCTCGTTCGGGGTGGCGATCCTCGGCGCGGTCCTCTCCGCCCGGCTCGCCAGCGGGCTCGGTGACCGGCTGCCGGCGGCGGTCGCCCAGCTGCCGCCGGAACAGCGGGGCCAGTTCGCCGACGCCAGCCACGAGATCTCGATCAACGAGCCGGCGAAGATCCTGGCGCTGCCCGCGCCGATCCGCGACGCCATCCAGGAGTCGTTCGTCGGCGCGCTGCACGTCGTCTTCCTGGTCGCCGGTCTGATCGCGATCCTGGCGGTGGCGGTGGCCCTGGCCATGCCGAACCGGGAACTGCGCGGCGCCCCGGGGTCGGCCACCAGCGACCGGTACTCCCGGGAGGGGCACGACGACGCCGCCGCCGACATGGAGGCGAACGCCCAGACGCTGCTCTGACCGGTGGGAATGGGGTCCTTCCTCAGCTCACTTGAGGATGAACTGGTTGGTGCGTTCGAAGGCGGCCAGGTCGGCCAGGATCTCCGACACGTTGGGGGAGAGCGGTTCGGGCAGTTCCCCGTCCGGGAGGAAGAAGCCGGCGTTGGTGGTCTCGTCGGTGGCGGTCAGCAGTTCGCCCGCCCAGGCGTCGACCCGGAAGGCGACCACGAAGAGTTGGTACGTGTCGCCGTACATGTTGGTGAAGGTGCGGTCCGGGCCGGTGTACATGGCGAACGGGGTGACCGCGGTCGCGGTCAGCCCGGTCTCCTCCCACACCTCACGAACCGCGCACTCGGCGATCGACTCGCCCAGTTCCATCGCGCCGGCCGGCAGCGCCCAGTAGCTGTTGTCGGACCGTTCGATCAGCAGCACCCGGCCGGCGGTGTCCCGGACCACCGCCCGGGCGCCGACGAACATCAACGTCCGGTCTCCGGCGAGGGCACGGAGTTGGCCGAGGTACGACTCGGCCCACGGGACACTGCTCATCGTGTTCTGCTCCCGGGTCGGCGGTTGAGCGGGTCACAGACCACGATCGCGCGATCTGATCTCAGCCGTCGAGCCTTTCCCGCAACCACGACACCGGCGCATCGGCGCGGACACCTGGATCGTTTCCCGTACCTTGAGAGACATGTACCACTATACGGGAAGGGGGGTAGCTTCGGATGAGGTCGCCGGAGCCGGGAGGGGTACGACGTGGAGCTGCTGGACTGGGACGCGCGGACCTACGACACGCTGCCGCTGCCGCACCGACGCTGGGGAGCGGACCTGCTGGCCGAGCTGCCGCTGGTCGGCACCGAGACCGTACTCGACCTGGGGTGCGGAACCGGCCGGGACACCGAGCGACTGCTCGCCCGGCTGCCCGTCGGCCGGGTGGTCGCGATCGACGGCTCCGCCCGGATGCTCGCCGAACTGCGCGTCCGGCTGCCGCACGCCGGCGACCGGCTGACCGTGCGGGAGGCCGACCTGCGGGAGCCGTTGCCGCTGGCCGAGCCGGTCGACGCGGCGTTCAGCGTGGCGACCCTGCACTGGCTGCCCGACCACGACACGCTGTTCCGCAGCGTCGCGGCCGCGCTGCGTCCCGGCGGGCGGTTCGTCGCCGAGGGCGGCGGCCGGGGCAACGTGGCCGGCGTACTGCGGGCCCTCGCCGAGGTGACCGGCCGGGACGACGAGGACCGGTTCTGGAATTTCCCGGGGGTCGACGAGACGGTTCGCCGGCTGCGCCGGGCCGGCTTCCCGGACCCCGAGGTGGAGCTGGTCGCGGATCCGGCCCGGCTGCCCGCGGGCGAGCCGCTGGAGGCGTTCCTCGGCACGGTGGTCCTCGGCGCGCACCTGCGGGAGCTGCCGGCGCAACGGCGTCGCCGGTTCGTCCGGGCCGTCGCCGAGCGGCTGCCCGAGCCGGTCGTCGACTACGTACGCCTGCGGATCCACGCCGTCCGTAGCTGAAATCCCTTGTGCCACAGTCGATCCACGCCGTACCCGTCGACAGGTCCGTTGCGGCGGACCCTTTTCCGGGAGGCGTCCGGCGGCGAGGATGTGGGGCGACACGGGAGGAGTGATCACGTGCGGGTGGTTGCGGCAACGGCTACGGGTGGGCCCGAGGTGCTGCGGGTGGTCGAGTGGCCGGATCCGGTCGCCGGACCGGGACAGGTGCTGGTGCGGGTGGGCGCGGCCGGCGTCAACCCCGCCGACCTGGGGGCCCGCGCCGGGTTCATCCCCGGTGGGCCGATCCCGCCGCCGATCGTGCTCGGCTGGGACTTCGCCGGGGAGGTCGTCGCCGTCGGCGACGAGGTGACGGATCTGCGGCCCGGCGACCGGATCGCCGGGATGATCCCGTGGTACCTGACCCGGGGCGCTGGCGGCGCGTACGCCGAACTCGTCGCCGCCGACCGGGACTGGGTGGTCCCGATTCCCGACACGCTCGACCTGGCCGCCGCCGCGACGATCGGCCTGAACGCGCTCACCGCGCGGCAGGCCCTGGAGCTGATGACCCTCGAACCGGGCACGACGGTGCTGGTGACCGGGGCGAGTGGTGGGGTGGGCGGGTTCGCCGCCGAGTTGGCCGTCCGGGCCGGGCACCGGGTGGTCGCGGTCGCCAGCCACGACGACGAGGAGTGGGTGCGCGGACTCGGGGTCGCCGAGGTGCTGCCCCGCTCCGCCGACCTGGCCGGGGTGGGCCCGTTCCCCGCCGTACTCGACGCGGTCCCACTCGGCCCGCCGGCCGGGGTCGCGGTCGCCGACGGGGGCACGCTGGTGACGACCCGGCCGACCCCGCCGCTGGATCCGGCCCGTGGGGTACGACAGCACGTGATCATGATCCAACTGCGGCAGCCGATGCTGACCGAACTGGTGGCCGAGGTGGCCGCCGGCCGGCTGCGTACCCGGGTGGCGAAGACGCTGCCGCTGACCGAGGCGGAGCAGGCGCACCGGCTGGCCGAGGCCGGCGGGACGCGCGGCAAGATCGTGCTGGTGCCGTAGCGGAACGGCCGGCGCCGCCGACAACTGTGGAGCCGGCCGGATCCGTCCCCGATCCGGATGTCACCGGAGACCCCTGCCGCCGGTCGTACCGGTGAGAACCATCAGCGGGCAGGGGACGGTGTGGACGGACAGCAGGCAGTTCGAGAGGTGTACGCCGCCTCGGCGGCGCGCCTGGTGGCGCAGCTCTACGGAGTGACCGGCGACTACGCCGAGGCCCAGGACGCGGTGCACGAGGCGTTCGTCCGGGCGTTGGCCCGACCGGGCCGGTTCCGGCAGGTGGCGAACCCGGAGGCATGGCTGCGGACGGTCGCGCTGAACGTGGCCCGCTCCCGGTACCGGCGGCGGATGGTCTTCGACCGTCTGCTCCGGTCCGGGCGGCTGGCCAACCCGGATTCGGGTCCGGCCGAGTTGTCACCGGACCATGTCGCCCTGGTCGCCGCCCTGCAACGGCTGCCCCGGACGACCCGGGAGTCGGTGGTGCTGTACCACATCGGCGACCTGTCGGTGGCCGAGGTCGCCGCCACTCAGAACTGCTCGGTGGAGGCCGTCAAGACCCGACTGGTCCGCGGGCGGCAGGCGCTCGCCGCCCACCTCGGCGAACCGGACGGCACCCCGACCGGTCCCACGTCCGACCGCGCTGCCGGTCCCGCGTCCGCCGCCGTTGGATCCGGCGCCGCCGGCCGACCGCCGGTGAGGCGGCGATGACCGCTCCGCAGCCGCCCTCGACCGATCCGCGCCACCACCGGAGGAGCAGCATGTCGACACTCGACTTTTCCAGCCTCGACCGTGCTGCCCGGGCCGCCTACAAGCCGCAGTTCGCGGCACTGGAGCGCCGGGCCCGGCACCGGCGACGTACCCGGATGGCGGGGGCGGCACTGCTGGTCGTGGCCGTCACGGTCGGGTCCGGTACGGCGCTGGAACTCGCCTCGGGCGGCGGTACGCCGTACGGCGGGACGATTCCCGGCGTCCGGCTGGAGACCACGCCCGAGTTCATCCCGACGCCAAACCCGAGCGGCAGCCCGGAGGCAGGTCCGCCGAGCGGCCAGATCAGCGGGGCGATGGTCGCCGGCGACCTGCACCACCTCTACATCCGTTACCGCCACTGCCAGGACGGGGACTGCCAGATCCGGGTGGCGGCTACGACCGACCAGGGCGGGAGTTGGCGGACCTGGCCGATGCCGGTCCCGCCGGACAGCATGGTCGACCTGCGCGCGGCCGGCCCGGAGACGCTGGTGGCCTGGGTCCAGGATGCCTCCGGCGACGAGGCGTTTCCCCGGCAGTACTGGTTGTCCAGCCTCGACGGCGGTCGGACCTGGCGGGAGGTGACGGTCCGGGAGGTGCCGGTCCTGCCGGCGGACGCCCGCCCGCTGATGCCGGATCCCGGGACGAACCTGTTCTCGATCGTGGCCGTCGACCCGGCCACCGGAGAACTGCTCCGACTGGCCCGGCCGGTCCGGCTGGGTGCGGCCGAACTGCTCGCCGGTGTCCCGGTCGACGACGGGCTCTGGACGGCCGGCTACACGGACCAGGTCGTCGGCCAGGTCCGTGAACTCGACGGCAGCATCTCGGAGAACAAGGTCACCTTCACCGACCCTGCCATCGAGGTCAGCCACGACGGCGGGCGTACCTGGCGGCGGAACGTGCTGCCGGAGCAGGTCCGGGCCGAGGGGTTCAGCGAGCTCGCGATGGCGGTGCACGGCGACACCGCGTACGTCGTCCTCCGGGACGAGGGCGAGCTGCGGATCTTCCGCAGCACCGACCAGGGCCGCAGTTGGCGGCGTGCGGCGGGTACGGCCCCGGTCGGCGAGCGGATCGTCGAAGCCGGGGTACGCCCCGACGGGACGCTGCTGATCCAGGCCGGGGTGCTGGCCGGCGAGGACCCGGTGATGTACACCAGCGCCGACGGGGGCGAGACCCTCCGTCCGGTCCGGGTCGGCCCGGGCGCCTCGGCGGTCGCCGTACCCGGCGGCTACGCCCAGGCCGACGAGCAGGACCGGACCGGCACCTGGCTCTCCACCGACGGCACCACCTGGTCGTACGTGCCGGCGCCGACGATCTCCTGATCGGCTCGGGACGCGGGGGTGACCGGCCGCCCGGTGCGGCGGTCGGTCACTGGTCGCTGGTGACCACCAGCACCTTGCCGACCGCGGAGTTCTGCACCGCCGTGTGTGCCTCGGCGACGTCCGCCAGCGGGTAGTAGTGCAGGGGCAGGCCGGCGTCGATGCCGACCCGGAGCACGCCGGCCGCCGCGCCGGCGGCCACGTCCTCGACGGCCTGGGCCTTGGCCACCGCCGGCAGGGTGTAGACCAGGACCCCCTGCCACCGCACGTTCGAGATCATTATCGGGCGTACCGGCAGGGTGAGCGGCTTCCCGTCGTCGTCGGCGTACACCGCGACCGCGCCGGCGGGACCGATCACCTGGGCGTCGATCTCGGCGTTGCGCGCGGCGGCCACCTCGACGATCGCGTCCACGCCGTGCGGGGCGATCTTTCGGACCTCGGCCACCACGTCCTCGTCCCGGTAGTTGATCACGTACGAGGCCCCGGCCGCGACCGCGAGCTGGGCCTTCTCGGCGCTGCTGACCGTGGTGATGACGGTGGCGTCGGCCCACCGGGCCAGCTGGATCGCCGCGTTGCCGACCGCGCCGGCCCCGCCCTGCACCAGAACCGTGCGTCCGGTGAGCGCGCCGACGTCGATCCGGTCCGGCATGGTCTCGCCGACGGTGAGGCAGCGGTGCGCGGTCAGGAACGGGATGCCGAGGCTCGCCCCCAGGTCGAACGAGGCCGCGCCGAGGCGTACCACCTGGCGGACCGGGACCAGGGTGTACTCGGTAGCCGTCCCCCAGGGACGCTGCCAGGCCGCCTCCCAGATCCACACCCGCTCGCCGAGCAGCTTGGCGTCGACCCCGGTGCCGACCGCCTCGATCACGCCGGCGCCGTCCTGGTTCGGGATCTGCCAGCCGCCCTTCGGCGCGGCCCCAGACCCGTCACCCTGGCGGGACTTCCAGTCGGTGGGGTTGACCCCGGAGACGGCCACCCGGACCAGCACCTCACCCGGTCCGGGTTCGGGTACCTCCCGGTCGACCACCTCCAGCACCGACGGATCACCGGTACGGCGGTAGACGGCTGCCCTCATCCTCGACTCCTCACCCGGTGCGGCCGATCCGGATCACCTTCTCATCCCTGTCCGCTCATCCCCGCCCCGCTCCCGCTCCATCCTGCTCCCGGACCGGGGCCCCTGCGCCCGGACGGGCGACAAAGAACACGGATCGGAAACCCGGCCAGGGATTGTTCAGGTTTGTCGGGTAGGACTGACGGGCAAGGGTCGTTCGGGGCGAACCGCCCGGGGAGTGTGGAGAGAGGCCGATGACACCGTCACCCGACACCGCGGCCACGGCTCCGGCCCGGTCCGCGGAGGGGGTCGACGTGCCCGGTACGCCCCCGACCGGCCACACACCCCCGGCCGCCGCCCGTCCTCGGAGCGGCGGGCGGGAGCGTTATCTCGACATGTGGCGGGCGGCCGCGCTCGTCCGGGTGGTGACGTACCACGTCCTCGGCTGGATCTGGCTGACCGTGCTGTTCCCCGCGATGGGCCTGATGTTCGCCCTCGCCGGGTCGCTGATGGCCAACTCGCTGGACCGGACCGGTACCAGCGCGGTACGCCGCCGGCTGCGCCGGCTGCTCCCACCGCTGTGGGGCTTCGCCACGGTGGCGGTGACCCTGCTGCTGGTGGCCGGCTGGCACACCGCTCCGGCGGCCCGGCTCGGCTGGGGTGAACTCGTCTGGTGGATCTTCCCCGCCCGTACGCCACCGGTCAGTGACCAGCCCTGGGCGTGGGCGTACAACACCGTACTCTGGTACATCGTCACGTACCTGTGGCTGGTGCTGCTCTCGCCGCTGCTGCGGCCGGCGTTCCGGCGTTGGCCCTGGCAGATCCTGGCGGCGGCGGCCGCCCTGCCGATCGCCTTCCGGTTCGACATCGTGAACGTCGGCGGCTACTTCAACGAACAGGCCACGAACGTCAGCTCGTACCTGGCCTGCTGGCTGCTCGGCTTCGCCCACCACGACGGGCTGCTGCGCCGGATCCCGGCCCGGCGGTACGCGCTCGCCGTCCTCGGGCTCGCGGTGACCGGCGCCACCTGGGTGCTGTACCTCGGCTGGTCGACCGGCAACTACGACCTGAACCGGATGCAGGGCGCCAACACCCTCTGGTCGTTGGCCTTCATCGCGGCGGTGTTCCGGTTCCGTCCCCGGCTCGACTGGCTGGGGCGGATCCGTCCGCTGGACCGCCTCGTCGAGCTGCTGAACGCCCGCGCGGTGACGATCTACCTGTGGCACCTGCCGGCCGGCGTGCTCGCCGGATCGCTGATCGCCCCGGTCGCGCTCTCCGGCGGGTGGCTGACGAACATCGTCTTCCGGCTGGCCGTCGTCTGGGCGCTGGTCGCCGTCGCGGTGGCGCTGTTCGGCTGGATCGAGGACCTGGCGGCCCGGCGCCGGCCGGCGCTGATTCCGGCCCGGGTCAGCCCGGCCCGCCCCCGGCCGTCCCGGGGTGCCGTTCCGGCTCCGGTGGTCGCCGCGAGCGCGGTCAGCCCGGCTCCGGCCGTCACGGCCGCCGAGGTCGGCCCGGCTCCGGGCGCGGCCGTTCCGGCGGTACGCCGTCCGGTCCGGCCCGCCACCTCGGGCGTCCGCTGGCACGGGGCGATGGTCTCCACGGTGGGCCTGCTGGCCGCCGGCCTCGGGATCATGGCCGTCAACCTCTGGCCGGGGGTGACGACCCGTACTCCGCAGGCGGTCCGGCAGGAGGTCACCTATCCCCTGTCGGATCTTCCGATGCTGGTCGACGGGCTCTCCGCGGAGGCGAAGTCGGTGCCGCTGGTGACCGCGGAATCCCCGACCACGACAGACCGTCCGACCGTACCGCCGGGCGGGGTGACCCTGCACGGCGAAGTCTTTCCGCGGGCGGTCCTCACCGCCGCACCCAGCCGGCTGCGGGTCCAACCGCCGGCCGGTTGCGAGCGCCTCCAGGCGGTGATCGACGTCAAGGCCGACGACGCGCAGGTCACCTTCGCGGTCCGGGCCGACGACGTGACCGTCTTCGAGTCCGGGGTACGCGGTCCGGCGGACGGCGCGGAGCGGATCGACGTCGACGTCACCCGGGCCAGCTACGTCGACCTGGTCACCAGCAGCACGTCCGGCGGCGCCGTCGGTGTCTGGGCCGACCCACGTTTCGTCTGCGCCACCTGACCGTCGCCGGGTGACCGGTCGCCCCCGCCGGTCGCCCGAGCGGTGGTGGCCGGCGCCGGCCGCCGTTGTCCTGGCGGTGGTGGCCGGCGCCGGCCGCCGTTGTCCGAGCGGCGGGCGGGCCGGCTCAGCGGGACCGGAGCACCACGTCCTTGCCGAGATCACCCCAGCCGGTCTCGCGGGCCCGCGCCACGGCGTCCCGGAGTTGTGCCTCGTCCACCGGCTGTTCGACGCCACCACGTTGCAGCGCCACGGCGAAGCGCGTGGCCAGGTAACCCAGCAGGTCGTCGTCGGCGTGCAGCACCTCGCAGATGCCGGCGACCCGGCGGCCGTGGAACAGGCCGGTCATCCCCTCCAGCGCGGCCTGCTCGTGTCCCTCCACGTCGATCTTGAACAGTACGGTGTCGTCGGTGTGCAGCCGGATCCGTTCGTCCAACCGGAAGCACTCCACCTCCACACCCCGGCTGTTCGGCACCCGCAGGGACGCCACCCCGGTGTGTTCGTGCAGGTAGAGCTGGGCGGTCCCGGGGCGGTCGCTGGCCGCCCCGGCGTGCAGTACGGTGCCCGGGTAGTCGGCCGAGGCCGTCGCGACGGTCTTGCGCAGCCACGGCAGCACGGCCGGATTCGGTTCGACCAGGTGCAGTTCCCGCAGCCCGTAGTACGACGTGCTGAAGGCCACCTCGCCGTAGTTGGCGCCGACGTCGATGGCGACGGTCGGGCGTACCTCGGTCACCAGGCGGCGCCAGGCGGCGACCGCGTTGCGGTCCAGGTTCCCCTTGTAGACGGCGAGTTCGGTGCCGCGGCTGTCGGTGTGGTCGGCGTGCAGGACGACGCCGATCTCGTTGCGGAAGGCTCCGTCCCGGGTGCGGAGGGCGATTCGATGGGCGGCTCGACGGACGTGGTGCGCGCCGGACTGGTGGAAGGCGCGGCGGAGCGTCGATCGAAAAGTTGGCATACCGTTTTACCGTTCTCGTTGCTCGTGAAGGTGTTGACGGACTGGTGGCCGGCGGGCCGGCTGCGTCAGCTACCTCCTCCGGTAGGTCTGCTCCGACCGGCATCGTAAGCAGATAACTACCTAGAGCAACAGATTTGATGCCGTGGCAAGTGATATGCGGAAATGTCTCGGATTAGCCGTAGGCCGGATGTGCTCGCCGGGCCGGTACCCCGAAACGCGCTGTCCCGGACGGCGACCGGCCTGCCTGGAGCACCTGCCGACCATTCGTAGCCGGATCACCGAACGGGGCCGACGCGCGCGGGATACCCACGACGGGCCGGCGCGACCCTGACGGATAGCCGACACGCCGGAACGGCCGGCGGTCGCCCGAGCCTGATCCGGTCCTGATTGACGGAAAGCCGGTGTGGTGAGGGGCCCGGCGGCGAGAATGGGGCCATGCGGGCGGTGCTGATGCGGCGCAACGGTGGACCCGAGGTCCTGGAGGTCGTCGACACGGCCGATCCGGAACCCGCCACCGATCAGCTCCTCGTCGAGGTCACCGCCGCCGGGGTCAACTTCGCCGACGTCTACCAGCGTCAGGGGACCCCACCGTACGGCGGCGAACTGCCGGCGGTACCCGGCCAGGAGGGGGCCGGCACGGTCCTGGCGGTCGGGCCGGACGTGGAGGGCTTCGCGGCGGGGGACCGGGTCGCCTGGACCGGCGTACCGGGCAGTTACGCCGCCCGGGTCGCGGTGCCGGCCGCCCGGGCGGTGCCGGTGCCGGCGCAGGTCGACCTCAAGGTCGCGGCGGCGGTGCTGCTGCAGGGGATGACCGCGCACTATCTGTCGCACACCACCTATCCGGTGGCGACCGCCGATCCGGTGGTGGTGCACGCCGCCGCCGGCGGGGTCGGGCTGCTGCTGACCCAGTTGGTCAAGCTGCGCGGCGGCACGGTGGTCGGCACCACCTCGACCGAGCAGAAGGCGGACCTGGCCCGCGAGGCCGGCGCCGACCACGTCGCCCGGTACGACACCTTTGTCGACGTGGTCCACGAGGTCACCGGGGGCGCCGGCGCGGCCGTGGTCTACGACGGTGTCGGCCGGGCCACCTTCGATCAGAGTCTCGCCGCGTTGCGCCGCCGGGGCCTGCTGGTCCTCTACGGCGCGTCCAGCGGTGACGTGCCACCGCTGGACACCGCCCGGCTCGCCGCCGGCGGGTCGCTCTACCTGACCCGGCCGAGCCTGCCGACGCACATCGCCACCCGGGACGAGCTGCTGAAACGGGCCGCCGACGTCTTCGGCTGGATCGCCGAGGGGCGGTTGACGGTGCGGATCGGCGGGACGTACCCGCTCACCGACGCCTCCCGGGCGCACGCCGACCTGGAGGGGCGGCGGACCAGCGGCAAGGTACTGCTGTTGCCGAGCTGAGGCCGGGCGGCCCCGGCAGGTGGCGCGGACGGGTGTCAGCAGGTGGAGTGGATGAGCGCGCCGACGGGTTCCGCGGCGGCGGCGAGCGCGTTGTAGCGCTCGACCGCCTCGTCGGTCCGGGCGACGTGTACCTCGACGCCGCGTTCGGCGAGGAAGCCCAGGGTGGCCGGGGCGACCCGGAGCTGCCCGTCGAAGCCCTCGGCGAGTACCAGCCGGGTGGCCCCGTTGGCGAGCAGTTCCTCGACGTCGGCGGGCTGGATGCCCGGCTCGTGCCGGGTGCCGGTCTCGGTCCAGTCCCAGGGCCGGCCGCCGCCGGGCCAGAGCTTGAAGTCCTTGCCCTCGCCGACCCCGTCGACCACCATCCGACCCCGGGTGATCTCGACGATCCGTGGCGACCGGGCCGGCGGCACGGTCTCCTCGGTCAGTTCGGTGATGTCGCCGAGGATCACCGCGGCGAGCTGTTCGGCGTCCGGGTCCAGGGGGTACGACCCGTGCGGCACCGCCACCACCCGCATCCCGGCCGCGGCGGCCGACCGTACGCCGTTGCTGGAGTCCTCGATCGCGACGCACCGACCGGCCGGTACGCCGAGCCGCTCGGCGACCGTGCGGTAGACGTCCGGTGCCGGTTTGCCCCGGGCCACCTCCTCGGTGGAGAGGGTGACCCGGAACGCGTCGGTCAGTCCGGTGGTGGCCAGGGTGACCTCGATCAGCCGGGTCGGTGCGGAGCTGGCCAGGCCGAGCGGCCAGTGTCCGGCGAGTCGGCGGACCACCTCGACGGCACCGTCGATCACCGGCAGGTGCTGCCGGTACTCGGCGGCCATCTCCTCGACGACGTCGCCGGCGATCCGCTCCGGCGGGCCGGTCACGCCGAGTTCGTCGTGCAGGTAGGCGGCCCATTCGCCGGTGCTCATCCCCATCAGCCGGCGCTGGGTGTCGGGCTGCCACCGGCCGCCCCGGGTCTCGACGTACCGCCGTCGGACCCGTTCCCAGACCGGCTCGGAGTCCACCAGTACGCCGTCCAGGTCGAAGATCACCGCGTCCACCACGGTTCCATCCTGCCGCATCCGCCGGGGTGGTTCAGGACTCCGGCAGCAGGCGGTTCACCATGACCTCGATCAGCTCGTCGAGCGGGTACGGCGTCAGCAGGTCGGGCACGGTGAGGTCGTCGATGATCAGCCCGAGCATGGCGAGGTAGAGCAGCACCACCCCGGTACGGCCACCGGGCAGCCCGGCGTCGAGGTGGAACCGTACGTTGCCCTCCAGTTCCTCGCCGGAGAAGCGGGCCAGCTCGGTGTGCAGTTCGGGGCGGCGGGTCGCCTCCAGGCGCAGTTCCAGCATGGCCAGGTGGACGCTGCGTTCCCGGCGCATCCGCTCGACGAGCTGCCGCATCAGCGTACGGACGAGGTCATGGCCGGGCGGGGCGGCCATGGTGTCGGCCAGGTCGGCCGGGTCCGGGGTGAGTCGTTCACGGGTCCGGCGTAGGACCTGACCCAGCAACTGGGTCCGGTTGGCGAAGTAGTTGGAGGCGGTGCCGGTGGGCACGCCCGCCTCGGTGTCGACGGCCCGCAGGGTCAGCCCGCGTGACCCCTCCCGGGCGAGGACCTCGATGGCGGCGTCGAGCAGTGCGGTACGGCGGGCGGGGTTCTGTCGCATGGCGCTCTCCAGGTAGGTCACTTGACACCACTGCAGTCACAGTACTAATTTCAGATCACTGCAACCACAGTACTTTGACTAAAGTGCTCAAGTCGACGATGGGACAACCGGATGCGCAAACTGACCTACTACGTGGCGGTCACCCTGGACGGTTTCATCGCTGGCCCGGGCGGGGAGTTCGACTTCTTCCCGTTCGAGGGGGAGTTCGCGGCGGAGATCCTCACCGAGTTTCCCGAGACCATTCCCGGGCACGCCCGGGAGCCGTTGGGCCTGACCGGGGTCCAGAACAAGCGGTTCGACACCGTGGTGATGGGGCGCGGGACGTACGAGCCCGCGTTGCGGATCGGCGTCACCAGCCCGTACCCGCAACTGCGCCAGTACGTCGTCTCCACCACCCTGACCTCCACCGATCCCGAGGTGCGGATCGTCTCCGGCGACCCCGTCGAGTTCGTCCGCGACCTGAAGCGGGGCGAGGGTGGCGGCATCTGGTTGGCCGGTGGCGGAAAACTGGCCGGTGCGCTGCTCGACGAGATCGACGAGCTGATCGTCAAGCGGAGCCCGATCGTCGCCGGCGCGGGCATTCCGATGTTCGACGCCGCCTTCGGGCCGGTCCGGTTCGCACCGGTCGACACCCGAGGCTTTGCCGAGGGCGTCACCATCAGCACCTACACCCGGATGTGAAACGGGGTTCCGCCGAGACGGTCGGCGGCGGGTGTCGGGTTCAGTCGGGGCGGCCGGCGGTCGCGGGCGTCCCGTTCGTCTCGGGGCGGGCGGCGAGCAGTCCGAGTTCGCTGGCGCGTACCCCGGCCTGGAAGCGGGACCCGGCGCCGAGCAGGGACATCAGCTCGGCGACCCGCCGTCGGTACGTACGCAGCGGCAGATCGAGCTGTCGGGCCGCCGTCTCGTCCTTGAGACCGGCCCGGAGCCGACGCAGGATCTCCCGGCTCTGCTCCGAGATCTCCGGCGGCTGGTCACGCGCGAAGTCGGCCAACTCCGTCGCCGCCTCCCAGGCGGCCCAGAACAGCGCGGCGACGCTCCGGATCACCTCCGGCGCCTGGACGACGGTGAAGGTGCGGTCCCGGGTCGAGGGCTCGCCGGCCAGGATCAACACCCGGCGGTCGATCATGATGACCTCGTGCGGCAGCGGCGGGACCGAGATCCGCACCTCGACCCCGGAACCGGCCACCGCCCGGAGGTGACCCGCACTCTCCTCGTCGGCCAGCGCAGACGGGCGGAACAGTTTGCAGATCCGCAGGCCGGCGGGGCGACGTTCACGTACCGCCCGGCCGATCGCCCGCCCGATCTCCCGGCCGGACCAGGTGCTCAGATCGGTGGCCGCGCAGGCGAACTCGGTCCGGGCCCGGCGAAGAGGTGCCCGGCCAGTCGATCACCTCGGACCGGATGACCCGGGTCGCGGCCCGGCACGGGGCCACCCCGGCCCAGGTCGCGCTGGCCTGGCTGCTCGACCTTTCGCCGGCCACCCTCGCGATCCCGGGCACCTCCTCGCCGAGTCACCTGGACGAGAACATCGCCGCCGCCGCGCTGCGGCTGAGCCCGGCCGACCGGACCGAGTTGGCCGGCGAGGGCTGAGCCGGGCCGGCGA
Source organism: Plantactinospora sp. B5E13 (assembly GCF_039871775.1). NCBI lineage: Bacteria > Bacillati > Actinomycetota > Actinomycetes > Micromonosporales > Micromonosporaceae > Plantactinospora > Plantactinospora sp. B5E13. Next base: position 136,027 of record NZ_JBDPLT010000007.1, on the reverse strand, counting down.
CGGCTCAGCTGCTACGCCGCCGTGCGGCTGAGCCCGACTGACGGCCGCCAGCCGACAGTCGGGTATCGGACCGAGGTTACTGACTGTTCACTCAGCTCCGAGATGATGTTCGACATTGGTGTCGATCATTGTTTTCAGGGGGCTGGGATGCGAAGACTGATCAGGTTCCGAGCTCTGGTGGCGGCCGCGTCGGCGACCGTCGGCGTCGTCGCGGCCGCCCCGCCCGGGTACGCGGCCCCGGCCCCGGCGCCGTCGGCGGTGGTCCGGGCGGCCGCGATACCGGAGCCCTGCCCGGAGGGCGGGGCCGACTGCGTGGACGACACCATCGCCGAGCTGGGCCGCCGGTTCGCCGGCCTCGGGCGGGCCTGCGCCCACCACACCACCTTCACCCTCGCCTACCTGCGTACCACCCAGGGCTTCAAGTGGGGCCGCGACCAGGGGCTCTTCACCGACAACCGGTGGGTCAACCGGGAAGGCGCGCTCTTCGCCGAGTACTACTACCGGGCGTACGACGACTGGGCCGGCGGCCGGCGTTCGGCGGTGCCGGCGGCCTGGCTCGCCGCCCTCGACGCGGCCCGGGACCGGCGGCTCACCGGCGCCGGTGACCTGATGCTGGGAATGAGCGCGCACATCAACCGGGACCTGCCGTACGTCCTCGAACAGGTCGGACTGACCAGGCCGGACGGCAGCAGTCGCAAGCCCGACCACGACCGGGTCAACGAGATCCTCGCCCAACTGGTGGACCCGCTGCTCGCCGAACTGATCGCCCGGTACGACCGGGCGGGCTTCGACGTCGGCATCCCGCCGGACCTGGTCCTCGGAATGCTCGTCGGCTGGCGCGAACAGGCCTGGCGCAACGCGGTACGGCTGACCAACGCCCGTAACCCGTTCACCCGGGCGATCGTCGAGTTCGACATCGAGTCCAGCGCGGTGGCGACCGCCGCCGGACTGGCGACGTTGACCAGCTACCTGCCACCGGTGACCGGGCCGGGGCCCCGGGCCGCGTACTGCGCGGCGCACCACGCCGACCCGCCGCCGGTCGCGTACCCGTTCGGGCTGCCGCCGGCCTACTGAGCCGGCCGACCAGATCGTCGTCGCCGGGTCCCGTACCGCCGGCCCGGCGACGACCCCACGCAGCGGTGGGTCAGGCGGACTTGCGGGTGGTGGACTTCTTGGCGGCGGTCTTCTTCGCCGGGGTCACCTTCTTCGCGCCCGACTTCGCCGCGCCGGTCTTCTTCGCGGCCGTCTTCTTCGCCCCGCCGCCGCCCGCCCCGCCGCCGGACTCGCCGACCGCCTTCTTCGCCGGCGCCTTCTTCGCACCGGCCTTCTTGGCGGCCGCCGCCTTCTGCGCCGACTTCGCCGCCGAGATCGGGGTCGGCTTGCCGGCACCGCCGCCGGCCGGTGCCTCGCCCCGGGCCGCCCGGGCCCGGTCCACCGAGGCGCGCAGCGCGGCCATCAGGTCGATCGCGGCGGCCGGCGCCTCCTCGACCTCCTCCGGCTGCACCACCTGCCGTCCCTCCACCTTGGCGTCGATGACCTCCTGCAACGCCGCCCGGTAGTCGTCGGTGAAGACATCCGGCTCGAACTCCCCGGCCATCGAGTCGATCAGCGAACTCGCCATCGCCAGCTCCGGCGGCCGTACCTTGATGTCCTCGTCCAGGAAGCCGAAACCCGGCTGCCGGATCTCGTCGGGCCAGAGCATCGTGTTGAGCAGCAGCACACCCTCGCGGACCCGCAGGGTGGCGAGCTGTTCCCGCTGCCGCAGCGCCACCTTGACGATCGCCACCCGCTCCGAGTCGGTCAGCGCGTCCCGCAGCAGCACGTACGGCTTGGTCGCGGCGCTCTCCGGCTCCAGGAAGTACGCCTTGTTGTAGAGGATCGGATCGACCTGCTCCGCCGGCACGAACTCCAGTACGTCGATCGCGTGCGAGGTGCTCAACGGCAGCTCGGCGAAGTCGTCGTCGGTGAGGATGACCATCTCGCCGCCGCCGATGTCGTACCCCTTGGCGATGTCGTCGTAGCTGACCTCCTCGCCGTCGATCGAGCAGACCCGCTTGTACCGGATCCGGCCGCCGTCGGTGCGGTGCACCTGGTGGAAGCGGATGTCCTTCTCCTCGGTCGCCGAATAGACCCGGACCCCGATGGAGACCAGGCCGAACGAGACCGCGCCGCGCCAGATAGCCCGCATGACCCGCACCTACCCCATCCGGGCGCCAGATTCACCCGACCGAGTGAAAGAACCCCCGTGACCAGTCGGTACCACCCGTCCGCGTCGTACCGAACACTGCTGCTCAGGACCAGAATCGCATCGATCGAATCAGCCCGCGAGGCTTTCGGCGCGGTCCTAGAGTGAGGATCGTGCCCGGCCCGCCGGTCAAGCCGATGCTCGCCAGCACCGGGGAGCTGCCCACAGGCCCCGGCTGGGGGCATGAGTTCAAGTGGGACGGGGTCCGGGCGGTCGCCGACTACGCCGGCCCGGACGCGCTCCGGCTGTACGCCCGCTCCGGGGTCGAGATCACCGCCGCCTACCCGGAACTCGCGCCGCTCGGTGCCCAGCTCGCCGAACGTGGACTGGTCGGGGCGGTGCTCGACGGCGAGGTGGTGGTGCTGACCGAGACCGGTCAGCCGTCGTTCACCGCCCTCGCCGAGCGGATGCACGTCCGCGAGCCGAACCGGGCCGCCCGGCTGGCGGCGAGCCTGCCGGTGACGTACATGATCTTCGACCTGCTGCGGCGGGACGGCGAGGACCTGACCGGGTGGCCGTACCGGCGCCGCCGGGCGGCGCTGGAGGAACTCGGGCTCGCCGGCAACCGCTGGGCGGTGCCGCCGGTCTTCCCGGACGGCGTCGCGACCTACCAGGCCGCCAGCGAGCACGGCCTGGAGGGGGTGGTCGCCAAACGGCTCGACTCGGTCTACCGTCCCGGCGTCCGATCCCCGGACTGGGTGAAGGTGAAACTCGAGGTCACCGCCGACTTCGTGGTCGGCGGCTGGCGTCCCGGCGTACGCCGGATCGGTGGCCTGCTGGTCGGGGTGCCGGCGCCGGACGGTGGCCTGGTCTACCGGGGCCGGGTCGGCGGCGGGATCGGCGCGGCGATCGAGCGGGCGCTGCTGGGCGTCCTGGAGCCGCTGCGGGCCGGAGTGTCCCCGTTCGTCGATCGCGTGCCCCGGGAGGATGCCCGGGGCGCGATCTGGGTACGTCCCGAGATCGTGGTGGAGGTGAAGTACGGCCAGCGCACCCCGGACGGCCGGCTGCGGTTTCCCCGGATCCGCCGGCTGCGTCCGGACCGGACGGCGGCGGAGGTGAGCGATGCCGGCTGAGCGGCGGGTGGTCCGGGTCGAGGTCGACGGCCGGGAGCTGGAGCTGTCCAATCTGGACAAGGTGCTGTACCCGGCGTCCGGGTTCACCAAGGGCGAGGTGATCGACTACTACACCCGGATCTCGAACGCGCTCCTGCCGCACCTGCGGGACCGGCCGCTGACCCGGATCCGCTACCCGAACGGGGTCGACGGCAACTCGTTCTTCGAGAAGAACGCCCCGGCCGGCACCCCCGACTGGGTACGCCTGGAGACCCTGCCCGCGCCCGGCTCCAGCAAGGGCCGGGAGATGCTCGACTACGTCGTCTGCGACGACCTGCCGACCCTGGTCTGGCTGGCCAACCTGGCCGCCCTGGAACTACACACCCCGCAGTGGCAGGTCGGCGCCGACCCGGACCTGATGGTGATGGACCTCGACCCGGGCGCCCCGGCCGGGCTGGTCGAGTGCTGCGGGGTGGCGCTGCTGCTCCGGGAACGCCTCGCCGCCGACGGCATCGCCAGCTATCCGAAGACCTCCGGCAAGAAGGGCATGCAGCTCTGCTGCCCGGTCTCCGGCCGGCAGTCCGCCGACGTCGTCTCCGGCTACGCCCGCCGGATCGCCGAGGAACTCTCCCGCGAGGCCCCGAAGTTGATCACCGCCCAGATGGCGAAACGGCTCCGGCCCGGCAAGATCTTCATCGACTGGAGTCAGAACAACGCGGCGAAGACCACGGTGACCGCGTACTCGCTGCGGGCCCAGCCGAACCCGTCGGTCTCCACCCCGGTGACCTGGGACGAGGTGGAGAGCGCCGCCGACGGGGAGGCCGGCGCCGTCCGCCAGTTCCCCGCCGTCGAGGTGCTGGACCGGATCGAGGAGTACGGCGACCTGCTGATCCCCCTCCTCGACCGCGGCCCGAAGCTCCCGACCCGCTGACCCGGTCCCCGTCCGCGTCGGGAGATTCCTGGAACTCGCCGTACCGGTCGCTACGTGTCTCATCTGACGGAGGGAGCCGGACTGATGGGGCTGTACCTGTTTGGCGGTGGTGACGACCGGGACCGGGAGTTCGCCGCCTACTACTCGGCGACCGGAGCCCGGATGCGGACGACCGCTTTCCTGCTCTGCGGCGACTGGCACCTGGCCGAGGACCTGACCCAGATCGCCTTCACCAAGCTCTACCGCTCCTGGCGGCGGGTCAACCACCACGAGGTCCTGGACCAGTACGTCCGGCGCATCGTGGTCCGGGCGTTCCTCGACGAGCGGCGACGTCCCTGGCGTCGGGAGTTCACCGCCGGACCCGCGGACGCCGGTCTGGACCGGGCTGTCGAGGGACCGGACGTGGCGGAACGTCTGGCGCTGTCGGCGGCACTGGCGGACCTGCCGGCCCGGGAACGTGCCGTCCTGGTCCTGCGGTTCTGGGAGGACCTCTCGATCGAGCAGGTCGCCGAGATGCTCGCCCTGCCGGCCGGCACCGTCAAGAGTCAGACCGCCCGAGGGCTGGCGCGGTTACGTGCCCGTCTCGACCGGGAGTCCACCGACAGGAGTCGGCCGATGGGAGAGAAGCGATGAGAGACGTACGCGAGATATTCGCCGAGGTGGCCGCCGGGCCGACGCCTCCGATGGCCTCCTCGGAGGTGATGGTGGCGGCGGCCCGCCGTGCCGAGCGGCGCCGCCGGCTCGGCCTGACGACCGGGAGTGCCGGTGTGCTGGTCCTGGCGCTGACCGCCGGCGTCGCCGTCGGCGTCGCCCGGCCACGTCCCGAACCGGAGGCGGCGGCCGGCGCACCGGTCTCCCCGTCGTCCGGCCCCGGAATCCGCGACGGTGCCGACCTGCTCGACGCGGTCGCCGCGGTCCTGCCGGCCGAGCTCGCCATCCGACGTGACCCGGCGGGCCGGGACGTCCGTACCCGCGACGTGGCCGACGTCGATACCGTGCGGCCTGGGACGGGCCTGGCCGGTGTCCGGCTGATCGCCGCCGACGCGGTGGTGTACGCGAGCTGGGGTGCGGGGGAACTCGGGGTCTCGATCCGCGACGCCCGGACGGCGCGGGACCCTGCTCTGCGGTCGGTGGAGCCGGCCGCCGGCGAGTTCTGTTCGAGGCCCGCCGGACCGCCCGGAAACTGGCCCGACAGCACCGCGGCCGGGGGGTCGGACGCCGGTGGCGGAGCGGCCGACTGTCGGTCCCTCGCGGTCGGCGACAAGGTGGTGCGGGTGCGGACCGAGCAAGTCTCCGGGGACGACCCCGGCTCCGCCGCGCCCGGGGTCACCTGCTGGACCGCCACCCGGTTCCTGCCCGGCCTGGAGATCAACGTGCGGTGGTGCCCAGCCGCGACGACGATCGCCCTGCCCGCCCCGGTGCCCCAGGCCCTCCTCGAACTCACCGCCGAGCAACTGGCCGCCCTCGCCGTCGAACCGGTCCTTGTACCCGCGGTCGTGACCGGTCGGTGAACCCGCCGGTCAGGTCCTGCCGCCGAGCGCCGTCACCGGGCTGATCCGGGACGCCCGCCGGGTGTCCCGGATCAGTCGACGCTGGGCAGCGGCGGCCCGAGTACGTCGTCGGCGTCGACGATCGTGTACGCGTACCCCTGCTCGGCGAGGAAACGCTGCCGGTGGGCGGCGTACTCGGTGTCGATGGTGTCCCGGGAGACCACGGTGTAGAAGTGCGCCTGTCGCCGGTCCGCCTTCGGTCGCAGCACCCGGCCGAGCCGCTGCGCCTCCTCCTGCCGGGAGCCGAAGGTGCCGGAGACCTGGATCGCCACCGCCGCCTCCGGCAGGTCGATGGAGAAGTTGCCGACCTTGGAGATGACCAGGGTACGCAGCTCACCGGCGCGGAAGGCGTCGAAGAGCCGTTCCCGTTCCTTGTTCGTCGTCGACCCCTGCACGATCGGCGCGTCCAGGGTCTCGCCGAGTTGGTGCAGCTGGTCGATGTAGCCGCCGATCACCAGCACCTGCTCGCCGGCGTGCCGCCGCACCAGGGCCCGGACCACCGGCAGTTTGGTCCGGGCGGTCGCCGCCACCCGGTAGCGCTCCTCCGGCTCGGCGACCGCGTACGTCATCCGTTCGGCGTCGGTCAGGGTGACCCGTACCTCGACACACTCGGCCGGGGCGATCCAGCCCTGCGCCTCGATGTCCTTCCACGGCGCGTCGTAGCGCTTCGGGCCGATCAGCGAGAAGACGTCGCCCTCCCGGCCGTCCTCCCGGACCAGGGTGGCGGTCAGGCCGAGCCGGCGTCGGGCCTGCAGGTCGGCGGTGAACCGGAAGATCGGCGCCGGCAGCAGGTGCACCTCGTCGTAGATGACCAGGCCCCAGTCCCGGGCGTTGAACAGGTCCAGGTGGGTGAAGGCGCCGCCGCGCCGGGCGGTCAGCACCTGGTACGTGGCGATGGTGACCGGCCGGATCTCCTTGCGTTCGCCGGAGTACTCGCCGATCTCGTCCTCGGTCAGCGAGGTGCGGGCGACCAGTTCCCGCTTCCACTGCCGGCCGGCGACGGTGTTGGTGACCAGGATCAGCGTGGTCGCCTTCGCCTCGGCCATCGCGGCCGCCCCGACCAGGGTCTTGCCGGCGCCACAGGGGAGCACCACCACACCCGACCCGCCGGCCCAGAACTGCTCCACCGCCTCCCGCTGGTACGACCGCAGCTCCCAGCCGGGTCGGCCGTCGGCGGCGGCGGTGTCCAGGTCGATCTGGTGGGCCTCGCCGTCGACGTACCCGGCCAGGTCCTCGGCCGGCCAGCCGAGTTTGAGCAGCGCCTGCTTGAGCCGGCCACGCTCGGAGGGATGCACGATCATCGTGTCGTCGTCGACCCTGCCGCCGAGCATGCCGGCGAGCTTCTTGCTCTTGGCGACCTCGATCAGCACCATCCGGTCCAGGGCGTGCAGCACCAGGCCGTGGGTGGGGTGGGCGACGAGCTGCAGTCGGCCGTACCGGTCCATGGTCTCGGCGACGTCGACCAGCAGCGCGTGCGGCACCGGGTAGCGGGAGTACTTCAGCAGGGCGTCGACCACGCCCTCGGCGTCGTGCCCGGCCGCCCGGGCGTTCCAGAGCCCGAGCGGGGTGAGCCGGTAGGTGTGCACGTGCTCGGGTGAGCGTTCCAACTCGGCGAAGGGGGCGATGGCCATCCGGCAGGCCTGGGCGTCGGGGTGGTCGATCTCCAGCAGCAGAGTCTTGTCTGATTGCACGATCAGTGGCCCGCCGCTCACGTCGACACCCTTCCGTCGCAGGTCGGGCGCGTCCGCGCCGACCCTCCAGTGTTGCACTCGGAAAACGGGGCGGAAAAATTCTTCACCCGGCGCAACCGAACCGGCACTCCCGTGCGTCTAGCTCTCGACGGCTTCCCGGGGACGACCGGACGGTATCCGTACATCTTGGCACCCGTCAGGTCGCTCCGGTGGCGGTCACCCTGTTCGGCGTCGGTGCGGGCGCGTTTGATCCGCGACCGGCCGCCCGGGCCCCGGCGGGCTCCGGACGGGTCGGTGACGTGGAGGGGACAACGGGGGCGAGCGCGCCGCCCACGCCGGACCAGGAGGAGAACGGGTCGGACCAGCGGGACCGGCTCCGGGCGCACTATTCCCCGCCATGCCCTGTCGCAACCGGCGGGTGGATGCGAGTCTGGACGGGGGACGTTACCGGTGGGAGGGCGCCAGATGACGGTTGATCGCGAGGTGCGACCCGAGACAGATCCCCCGGCCGCCCCTCCGGCCGATCCGTCGACCTCCGGGCCGGTTCCCCCGGCCGCCGTCCCGCCCGACGATCCCGCCCCCCCGCCGGAACCGGTCTCCCTGGCCACCGTGCTGGCGTACGCCACGGTCGCGGTGCTGCTGGCGATCTGGGTGCTCTTCGGCTGGCTGGTGCAGCAGCAGGGCTTCGTCGAGTCACTCGGTGAGGGCCTCGGTGCTGCCTTCACCCTGCTGCTGATCGTCTCCGTAATAGGCACCGTACGGCAGAACCGCCGCCGCTGACGGGGTCAGTCCCCGTCGCGGACGGCGGCGGTGATCCGGTGCAGGGCGAAGGTGTGCAGCATCTCGGTGCGTTCGTCCTCGGCCCGCAGGTAACCGGCCCCGATCGAGACCGGCCGGACCAGCCGGGACGCGGTCGCCCCGTGCGCGTCGACGTAGCCGACCCAGACCAGGGCCTTGTCCCGGACCGCCTGTTGCAGCACGGCCAGCGCCTGGGTGTGGGCGTGGGCCGAGGGCAGCGCCGGACCGGTGCCACCCGGCCGGCCGGCCCCCCGGACCGTGGTCGGGGCCCGCCGGGCGGCCCTCGCGGCGGCGTCGCCCCGACGGATCTGCTCGACGATGCCGAGCAGCCGGGGCGTGGTCAGCCGGGGGGCGGCGAGCGGATCGGTGACCCGGTTCGCGACCGAGCCCCGGGCCGGCGCCCGGCGCACCTTCGGCCGGGTCAGTACGGTCGCCCCGCTGGCGTCCTCGGAGACCGGGGCGTACCCGGCCTCGCGCAGCGCGGTCAGCAGCCGGCCCACCAGGTGCGGGGTGGTGAGCACGGTCGGCGCCAGCCGACGCAGTCCCATGACCACGAGCCGCCGGTCGGCGAGCACCTCGGTCAGCAGCGCCTCGTCGTCGCTGCGCAGGTACGCCCCGGCGGAACCGACCCGCAGCCCACCGTGCCGGCGGGCGATGTCGTCGATCAGGTACGTCAACCCCTGCGGGACAGGTGTGCGGGACCGGTGCCGGAACAGCGCGTGCAGGTCCTCGCCGGCGTACCCGGCGTCGAGGGCGCGCCGGACACTCGCCGCGGTGACCCGGTGCACACTCGCCCCGCCGGCCGACTCCGGTTCGGCGACCACCGCGAGTTCGGCGGCCAGGGCGGGTTCCGGTGGGCCGGGCACCACCACGGTCAGGTCCGCCTGGACCAGGAAGTGGTCGACCGGGGCCGGCAGCAGCGCGTCCAACGCCCGGACCGCCGGCGACCCGCCCCCGGCCGCGCCGTCGGCGTCGGGACGTACCCCGAGCGGGTCGTCGCCGGCCTCGGTGAGCCGGGTGTCCCCGGCCGCCCACTGGGCGAGCAGCAGCTTGCCGTACGAGGTGAGGGCACCGAGCCCGGTTACCCCGAGCAGTGCCGCCTCGGCCAGTACCTCCCGTTGTCCCGCCTCGCGGCCGAGGCTGCGGCGTGGAGCCCGCCAGGCGAGCAGCGCGACCACGTCGTCCGGGGTGGGTGCGGTCCCGGGAGGCAGGTCGTCGAGGATCCCGAGCACCGCCCGCCGGACGGCGGGCGCGCCGGCCCGTTCCGCCTCGGGGGAGAGCAGGGTGATCGCCCGGTCCCGGTCGTCGCGCTGGCCGACCAGTCCCACCTGGCGGGTCATGGTCAGCCAGGCCCGGGCCAGGTGTTCCCAGCGGTGCGCCAGCGAGGCGTCCCGCCAGCCCTCGTAGCCGGCGGTGGGAAGGATCTGCTGGTCGGCGCCGGTGCGGGTGGTGGCGGCGCCGGGCAGGTCGACCTCGCCGAGCAGCCCGGCGGCGTACGCCACCTCCAGCAGCAGCGCGGTGGTCGACTCGTCCAGTCCGCCGGCCTTGGTGAGCCGGCGCAGGTCGCGTACCCCGAGTCCGCCGGAGCGCAGCAGCGGGGCGGGTTCGTCGGCGAGCTGTTCCAGCAGCGCCTCGGTGTGCCGTACCGCCTCCATCGCCTGCCCGGCGCCGGCCGAGTCGACGGCCTTCGGTTCCCGGTCCGCGCCGGTGACCGTCGGCGGCTGGGGCCGCAGCGGCCCGAGCGGGCCGGCGTCGCGGCGCAGCAGCAGGCCGACCTCCCGGGGCAGTTCGACCGCGGCCGGCCGGTTCGGGGCGCCGCCGGTCTCCGGGACCGGTACCAGCAGTTTCTGTTCGACCAGCCAGCTGACCGGGCTGGCCGGCTCGGCCCCGGGCGCCGGGGCGGCGGCGGGCAGGGTGCCGACCGGTGGTCCGGCGGCGAGCCGGTCCAGGATCGCCCGGGCCGGCGGCGGGGCGGCGAGCAGGGTGCGGCGCAGCCGGGCCGGGTCCGCGACCAGGGCCGCCGTCTCCGGGTCCAGCTCCGCCGCCGGTCGGCCCAACCCGGCCGGGTACGGCGAGCAGACCTCGTCCACCCCGGCGCTGACCCGCAGGCTCTGCTCCAGCCCGTACAGCAGGAAGAGGGCGCGGAGCCGGTCGACCGCGGTCCGGGCGGCGGTCCGCCCGGTACGCCGGCGGCTGCCGCCGCCCTCGCCGACCGCGAGCGTGACGATCGCCTCGGTCGAGGTCTCGGCGTCGTCCCCGGTGCGGGTCAGCCGGGCCGCGTCGAGGATCCGCAGGGTGAACTCGTCGAGTCCGTCCAGGGCACGGGCGACCGAGACCCGGGACTGGGCCCGGGCCGCCAGGGCGGACAGATCGGTCGGTACCGGGACGACGAGGTCCGGACGCAGCCGGAACAGGGCGGCGAGCGCCTCGTCGGGCAGGGCCCGCAGATGGTCGGCGAGTGTGGTCATCGTCTTCCCACGCTATCCGGCCGGGTGCCGGTGATGCTCGTCGGTCGTCCGGCTCGATCCACCTGTTTGATCAGCGTGGTACGCGGTCCGGCCGGGCCGGCCGGCCCCCGTGACAGCATGATCGGCATGAACACCCCCGCCGCCGTCGGCTTCGATCTTGACATGACCCTGCTCGACACCCGTCCCGGCATCGCCGCCGCCTTCCGGAAGCTCACCGAGCTGACCGGGGTGCACGTCGACGCCGACCTGGTGGTGAGCCGGCTCGGCCCGCCGCTGCGGGAGGAGATTCGGCACTGGTTCCCGCCGGAGCAGGTCGAGGAGGCGGTCCGAACCTATCGGGCGCTCTATCCGGAGTACGCGGTCACCACCGCCGTGCCGTTGCCCGGCGCCCTCGACGCGGTGGCGGCGGTCCGGGAGCACGGGCTGCGGGTCGTGGTGGTGACCTCGAAACTCGGCCGACTCGCCCGGTTGCACCTGGCGCACGCCGGGCTGGAGGTCGACGAGCTGGCCGGTGACCTCTTCGCCGAGGGCAAGGCGGCCGCGTTGACCGAGCACGGCGTCCGTCTCTACGTCGGTGACCACATCGGCGACATGGTGGCGGCGCGGACCGCGGGCGTACCCGGGATCGGGGTCACCACCGGCCCCTGCGACGCCGACGAGCTGCGGACCGCCGGAGCGGAGCTGGTCCTCGCCGACCTGACCGGATTCCCACAGGCGCTCCGGCGGTTGATGCCGCTAGCCTTGTGAGGACAGTTTTCTCAGGGGAGTCGAGGTCTACAGGTGCCGACGGGTCGAGTGAAGTGGTACGACGCGGCCAAGGGATACGGGTTCGTCACCAGTGACGAGGGTGGCGACGTGTTCCTGCCGAAGGGCGCGCTGCCCGCTGGTGTCACCGACCTGAAGGGCGGCCAGCGGGTCGAGTTCGGTGTGGTCGACAGCCGGCGCGGCGCGCAGGCACTCGGGGTGAAGCTGCTGGACGCCCCACCGTCCATCGCGGAGCTTCGCCGTCGTCCGGCCGAGGAACTGCACGGCCTGGTCGAAGACATGATCAAGGTGCTCGAGGCGAAGGTGCAGCCGGCGCTCTCCCGGGGCCGGTTCCCCGACAAGAAGACCGCCCAGACCGTGGCCCAACTGGTCCACGCGGTCGCCCGCGAACTGGAGATCTGAGCGCCCCCGCGCGTCAGTCTGGTGGCCGGTCAGCCGAGCGCGCCGGCCACCGACGGGGTCAGTCCGGCGGCGGCGGCCCGACCGAGCAGCGCCTCGATCGCCGCCCGCCCGTCGTCGCCCAGCTCGGCGGTGAACTCGTTGACGTAGAGCCCGATGTGCTGGTCCACCACGTCGGGCTCCATCTCCTGCGCGTGCGCGAGGACGTACTCGCGGCTCGCCGCCGGGTCGGCCCAGGCCCGGCGTACCGAGTCCCGGATCCAGCCGGCCGCCGCCTCCGGGTCGACCACGCCCTTGCGGGCCAGGATGGCGCCGAGCGGGATCGGCAGCCCGGTGTCGGCCTCCCACCACTCGCCGAGGTCGACGAGGGCGGTCAGCCCGTGCCGGTGGTACGTGAACCGGGCCTCGTGGATGACCAGGCCGGCGTCGTAGCGGCCGGCGGCCACCCCGGGCATGATCTCGTGGAACGGCACGACCTCGATCCTGGCCGGCGGGTGTTCCGCCGACCAGAGTCGGAACAGCAGGTACGCCGTGGTCCGGTCACCCGGTACCGCGACGGTCGCCCCGGTCAGGTCGGCCGGGGTGCCGCCGTGCCCCGCCCAGTCGCCCCGGGTGAGGACCAGCGGCCCGCAGCCCCGCCCGAGGGCGCCGCCGCAGGGCAGCAGGTGGTAGTCGTCCAGCAGCCAGGGCAGCGCCGCGTAACTCACCTTCACCAGGTCGTACGCCCCCTGCTCGGCGGCGGTGTTGGTGACGTCCACGTCGGCGAAGGTCACCTCGACCGGCGGCGCGTCGGGCACCAGGCCGTGCACCAGGGCGTGGAAGACGAAGGTGTCGTTCGGGCAGGGCGAGATCGCCAGGGAGAGCGCCACGATCTCACCGTAGACCTCGGGTCCGCCCCGGTCGGCACCCCGTCCCCGCGCCGGTTGGCTGGGTCACTGTTGCTCGATCGTCGGTTCCGGTGTGGGCCGGCGCCAACCGCATTCCGGTGTCCGCCAGGCCGGGATCCGGGCGGGTGGGGGAAGTCTCGCGTTGCAGACGGCGGACAGCGCGATCGCCGAGGCGACCGCGAGGCGGGCTTGGACATCGCCTGCGGCCAACGCCCGGGCGGCCGCGGTCGGCTCGTCGTCTCTTCCGCGGTCCGTCGGCCCGGCGAGGCTCTCCCTGACGTGTTCCTCGGCGGAGCGGGCGTACCGGACGAAGTCCGCCAGCAGTTCGACGATCAGGTCACCGCGAGCTTGTCCGTCCAGGTCCGGCATTGTCGTCTCCCACCCCACGGCTCATGGGCGCCAGTCTAGAAGCCACAGGGACAAATAGCTCAGGTCTGACGAAACTTCCCAAATCGACAGGAGTCCCCGTGCTCGGCTGATCACCGTTCGGCTAGGGTGGGTGACGGTGTGCCGGGAAGTCTGGTCGGCGGTGTATTTGTCGACCCCTCCGGAGGAACTGATGGCCGCACCCCCCAACGGACGTACCCCGCTGTTCGGGCGGGGCAGTTGGCCCGAGGTGCGCCGGATCGGCGACATCCTCCGTACCGAGACCGTCGGCGGGGTACTGCTGCTCGTCGCCGCCGTACTCGCCCTCGCCTGGGCGAACTCGCCGTGGGGTGCGGCGTACCGGTCGCTGGGCGCCTTCGAGATCGGTCCGGCCGCGTTGCACCTGGACCTGTCGCTGGCCCAGTGGGCCGCCGACGGCCTGCTGGCGATCTTCTTCTTCGTCGCCGGCCTCGAGCTCAAACGCGAGTTCGTCGCCGGTGACCTGCGGGAACCCCGCCGGGCCATGCTGCCGGTCGCCGCCGCGCTCGGCGGCATGACGGTGCCGGCGTTGATCTATGTCGCCTTCAACCTGGGTGCCGGAGACGGCGCGTTGGCCGGCTGGGCGATCCCGACCGCCACCGACATCGCGTTCGCGCTCGCCGTACTCGGGGTGATCAACACCCATCTGCCGGCCGCGATGCGGACCTTCCTGCTGACCCTGGCGGTGGTCGACGACCTGCTGGCCATCGTCATCATCGCGGTCTTCTACACCGGCTCGCTGCACTTCGGGCCACTGCTGCTGGCGTTGCTGCCACTCGCCCTGTTCGGGTTGCTGGTGCAGCGCCGGGTCCGCTCCTGGTGGCTGCTGCTGCCGCTCGCGGCGCTGACCTGGGCGCTGGTACACGCCTCCGGGGTGCACGCCACGGTCGCCGGCGTGCTGCTCGCCTTCACCGTTCCGGTGATCCGGCGCAAGCCGGGACCCGGCCCCGGGCTGGCCGAACACTTCGAGCACCGGATCCGGCCGTTGTCAGCCGGCGTCGCGGTACCGGTGTTCGCCTTCTTCGCCGCCGGGGTGTCGGTCGCCGGGGCCGGCGGACTCGGGGCGAGCCTCACCGACTCGGTCGCGTTGGGGGTCATCGTCGGGCTGGTCGCCGGCAAGGCGGCCGGGGTGTTCGGCGCCACCTGGCTGGTGCAGCGGTTCACCCGGGCCCGGCTCGGCGAAGGGCTCGGCTGGTGGGACGTCTTCGGGCTGGCCCTGCTGGCCGGGATCGGCTTCACCGTCTCGCTGCTCATCGGCGAACTGGCGTTCGGCCCGGGCAGCGCCCGGGACGAGCACACCAAGCTCGGCGTACTGCTCGGGTCGCTGCTCGCGGCGCTGCTGGCCACCGTCGTCCTGCGCATCCGCAACCGCCATTACCAGCGGATGTGTGCCGTCGAGGAGCGGGACACCGACGCCGACGGCGTGCCGGACGTCTACCAGGGGCCCGAAGCGGTCCGGTAGGCCGTTGGGACGCGGGCCTTCCACCCGTCGATCCCGGACGCGTAAGCTCCGAACCGGTGCGCCGGGAAGTCTGGTCGGCAGTCGTGTCCGTTGCTGACCCGGGAGGCTCCGGTGGACGTGTCCGCCATTCGTGCTGTCGGTCTGACCAAACACTACGGATCCGTGTGCGCGTTGGACGCGCTGGATTTCGCGGTACGGACCGGTGAGGTCTTCGGCTTCCTGGGGCCGAACGGCGCCGGCAAGTCGACCACGATCCGGCTTCTGCTCGGCCTCGCCCGCCCGACCGCCGGCCAGGCGTGGATCTTCGGTACGGACGCCGCCGACGTCGGCACGGCGCACCGGTCCGTCGCGTACGTACCCGCCGACGTGGCGCTCTGGCCCGGACTGACCGGCGCGGAGACACTGGAGTTGCTCGGCCGGATCGGGCCGGGGGTCGACCGGGCGTACCGGGACGAGCTGGTGGAGCGTTTCGCGCTCGACCTGTCGAAGCCGGGGCGGGCGTACTCCACCGGCAACCGGCAGAAGGTGGCCCTGGTCGCGGCGTTCGCCACCCGGGCACCGCTGCTGATCCTCGACGAGCCGACCAGCGGCCTGGATCCGCTGATGGAACGCGAGTTCCAGGCGGTGGTCTCGCAGGCCCGCCAGCGCGGGCAGACGGTGTTCCTCAGCTCCCACCAGTTGGCCGAGGTCGAGGCGGTGTGCGACCGGGTGGGGATCCTGCGGGCCGGCCGCCTGGTCGAGGTCGCCAGGGTTCCCGAACTGCGCCGTCTGCACCGCAGCCAGGTCGAGGTGACCTACCGCGGACCGGCCCCCACCCTGACCGGGGTGGCCGGGATCGAGACGGTGGAGGAACTGGACCCCGAACGACTGCGGTTCACCCTCACCGGACCACCGGGCCCGGCGTTGCGGGCGCTGGCGGCGGCGGACGTGACCGGGGTACGGATCCACGAACCCACCCTGGAGGAGATCTTCCTCAACTACTACACCCGGGTGTCCCGGTGACCGCCGTCGCCGCCCGGCCCGGCCGGGCCTCGGCGGACAGCGGGACGGATCCGGACGGACGTGCGATCACCTGGCTCGCCTTCCGGCAGGTCCGGCGCGGGGGGCTGATCGTCGTCGGACTGCTGGCCGGCATGTCGGCGACGGTCGCCGCCAGCTATGCCAGCACCGTCGGCGACGCGTTGGACGCCGCCGCCCTCGCCGCCCTGGCCGAGAACCCGGCGATCCGGACGCTGTTCGGCGCGCCGGTCGCCCTGGACGACCCCGGCGGATTCACGGTCTGGCGTACCGGAACCGTGCTCGGCGTGCTCGCCGGGGTCTGGGGACTGCTCGCCGCGACCCGGATCACCAGGGGCGAGGAGGACGCCGGCCGCTGGGACCTGCTGGCCGCCGGCCGGGTGCCGCTCCGGGCGATCGTGCGCCGGCACGCCGTGGTGGTGGTCGGCATGTTGCTGGCCGCCGGATTCGTCGCCTCGGCCGCGCTCGCCGCCGTCGGCACCGCACCCGCCGGAGCCCTGCTGCACGGTGCCGGACTCGCGCTGGTCGGGATCTTCTTCGCCGCCGCCGGTGTGCTGACCGGGCAACTCCTGCCCTCCCGGGGCAGGGCCACCGGCGCCGCCGTGGCCCTGCTCGGGACCGGGCTGCTTCTCCGGATGGTCGGCGACGGGGTGGCGGCACTCGGTTGGCTGCGGTGGCTGTCGCCGTTCGGGCTGGTCGCGCTGAGCCAGCCGTACGCGGCCAACCGTGTCCTGCCGGTGGCCGTCCTGCTGGTCGCCGCCGTGGTTCTGCTCGGCGCGGCGCTGCTGGTGGCCGGTCGGCGTGACGTACGCGGCGGCCTGTTCGGCGTACCGGCGGGCCGTCCGCCCCGGCTGCGCCTGCTCGGCTCGGTGCCCGGATTCGCGCTCCGCCGACTCGTGGGCCCGCTCGGCGGATGGGCCCTCGGACTGGTCGGTTACTACCTGCTGATCGGTCTGCTCGCGGTATCGATGACCAGCTTCCTCGCCGAGAACCCACGGTTCGCCTCGCTCGCCGCGCAGGCCGGGTTCGGTGGACTCGGCTCGGTCGAGGGGTACGTCGCCGCGCTGTTCACGTTGCTGGCGATCCCGGTGGGTATCTTCGCCGCGACCCGGATCGCCGTCGTCGCCGGTGACGAGGCCGACCGGCGGCTGACCCTGCTCTACGCCCAACCGGTGACCCGGGTACGACTGCTCACCGCCGAGGTCGCGGTCACTGCGGGCGGCGGGGCACTGCTCTGCCTCGCCGCGGGTGCCGCCACCTGGGCCGGCACCACGATCGTCGACGCCCCGCTCGGGCCCGGCGCCGCCCTCGCCGGCGGATTGAACGTGCTGCCGGTCGTGTTGCTGTGCCTGGGCGCGGCCGTGTTCGCGCTCGGCTGGCTGCCCCGGACGGTCGCGCCGGTCGGCGCGCTGCCCGCGGCCGGCGGATTCCTGCTCCAGGTGACCGCGGACAGCACCGGAGCACCGGCCTGGGTGGGGCGGCTGTCACCCTTCGCGCACGTCGCGCCGGTTCCGGATCTGCCCCCGCACTGGTTCGCCAGCCTCACCATGGTGATCGTCGCCGTCGGGCTCACCATCTTCGGTGCGCTCGGGTACCAGCGGCGTGACCTGCGCGGCTGACCGCCTCGTCGACCGGTACCGACCGGGGAACCGTCGGGCTAGAGCTTCGGGCCGACGGTGGCGAATGCGGCGGTGAGCGCGGCGAAGGCGTCGCCGATCCGCCAGGCTGCCCGGTCACGCGGGCCGATCGGGTTGGAGATGGTCCGCACCTCGACGAAGGGCAGCCCGGCGGCGCCGGCGGCGACCGCGACGCCGTACCCCTCCATTGCCTCGGCCACGGCGTCGGGATAGCGGCCCAGCAGGGCGGCCGTGGTCGTCGCGGTGCCGGTCACCGTGCCGAGGGTGAGCACGGTGCCGGTGACGGCGTACGGCAGGCAGGTGCGGAGCAGTTCGAACAGGGCCGGGTCGGCCGGGGCGGTGGTGGCCCCGAAACCCAACTCGTCCAGGGGGAGGAAACCGTCCGGTGACTCGGCACCGAGGTCGGCGGCGACACTGCGGGTGGCGAGCACGGTCCCGCCGACCGGGGCCCGACCGGGGAAGCCGCCCCCGATCCCGGCGCTGACCACCGCCCGGTACGGCGTACCGGCCGCCTCGGCCAGGGCGACGAGTCGCGCCGTACCGGCGGCCGCCACGGCCGGACCCACCCCGACCGCCGCCACCGTCACCGAATCGCCGACCGGCCCGGCCCGGACCGCCTCCGCCTCGGCCTCGACGGCGGTGACGACCAGGATGCCGCCGTTCATCACTGACCTCCCCGGGGGTCCCGACGGGAGCCGTCGTCGCCCGGTCCCGGCGCCGGCACCGCCGACGACGGCCGGTAGATGTGGTAACCCCGCGGGGCCAGCCCCTCGTCGTCGGAATCGTCCGACGGGTCGACCGGCTGACTGGTCGCCGCCGACGAGGCGGGTCGGCCCGGGGCCGTCGACGGTGCGGGTCGGCCACCGGCCGTCGACGGGACGGCGGGGGCGGGGGAGGTCGGGGCGTCGGCAGACCTGCCCACCGCCGTCCTGTCGCTCCGCTGCTCATCGCCTCGGCGGTCGTCGGTGGACCGGTCGCCGTCGGGCAGGTCGGTGTCGGGCATGGCCCGGCCGGAGAGCCGCTCGTTACGCAGCCGGGTGGCGACGATCGTGGTCCAGACCATGGCGACCACGGCGAGGCCGGCCAGGAGACCGATGCCGAGTCGACCGTCGAGCGGGATCAGGCCGAGAGCGCCGCCGGCCACGAAGGCCAGCATCAGGATCGTCTCGGAGTGCGCGAACGCGGTCGCCCGGAGCCGTTCCCGGACCCGTTCCTGGATGGTGGCGTCCACGGCGAGCTTGGCGATGCCGCTGATCATGGCGGTGACCAGGCAGAGCAGGGCGACAAGTTGCAGCGAGAACCAGAGCGTGGCGACGATCCCGATCCCGGCGACCAGCACCAGGCCGATCGCCTGCAGCACCACCGGGCGGTGGATGCGCAGCCGGGTGCCGAGCGCGGTGGCCAGGAAGGTGCCGATGCCGAGCCCGGCGCCGACCACGCCGAGGGCGAGTTCGTCGCCGAGTTCCCGACCGAAGAGGGTGCTGTCCAGGTCCCCGGCCTTGATCGCGAAGGCGAGGAAGAGCAGCAGGAAGCCGTACAGGGCGCGTAGCGTGGCGCTGCCGACGAGGCTGGAGATCACCAGCCGGCCGGCCGGGCCACCCCGGCTGAGCGCCCGTTCCCGGTTGCCACGCAGCCGGAACGCCTGGAAGGCGCGGGGGACCGTCTCCGGCGGGTCGGAGTCCGCCCGGGGCGGCAGCCGCAGGGCGATCACCATGCCGACCAGGAAGATCACCGAGGCGACCCGCAGTGGCCACTGTGGGCCGAACCAGAACGCGGCCAGGCCGATCGGCAGCACCAGACCACCGGCGATCGAGCCGTACACGCTGGCCCGGGCGCCGGCCTGGGAGAGTCCGATCCCCTCCGGCAACAGCCGGGGCACCGCCGCCGACCGGGCCACCCCGTACGCCCGGGAGAGCGCCAGCACCCCGAAGGCGGCCGGGTAGAGGCCGAAGCCGTGGATGTAGTCCGAGATCAGCCAGGCGAGGAAGGCCCGGCCGAGCATGGTGGCGGCCAGGGCGTACCGGCGGCCGTGCCGGAAGTGGTCGAGCAGCGGGCCGACCACCGGGGCGAGCAGCGCGAACGGCACCATGGTGATCAGCAGGTAGAGCGCCACCTTGCTGCGCGCCTCGCCCAGCGGCGCGTTGAAGAAGATCGTCCCGGCCAGGCCGATGGTGATCAGGGTGTCGCCGGCGCAGGAGGCGGCGTGCAGGTCGAAGAGCCGGACCATGCCGGCCTCGCCGCCGGCGCCCTTCGCCCGGACCCGGGCGACCCGGCGGCCGGTCCAGCGCACGCTGCCCAACGAGCCCCGGACCAGCAGCCGGACGGCCCGGACGACGGTGCCGACGACGCGCCCCAGGAAGGAGCCGCCAGAGCGGGTGAACAGCGGCATGAGCTCCATCCTCGCCCATCCGGTCGGTGACCGTCGGTTCCGTACCGAGATATCTCTGCCTGAACGGCGCCGGGGAGTGCCGCCGACCCGACGTCAAGGATAGGCAAGAATAGGTGAGTGACCAGGACCAGCACTGCTCGCGCCGCCCGCCTCGACCAGGTCTGCGCCAGCGCCGTCGAGGTGGCGCGCGACGGCATCACCGAGGTCGACCCGACCGACGTCGGCGAGCACCTGGGCACCATCGCCGAGGGCGACCGGCTGGTGACCCATCTCTTCGAGTGCCGACTGGCGGGCTACCGGGGTTGGCGGTGGGCGGTCACCGTGACCCGGGTGCCGCGCAGCCGGCACGTCACGGTCTGCGAGACGTTCCTGCTGCCCGGCCCGGACGCCATGCTGGCGCCGAGCTGGCTGCCCTGGCAGGAGCGGCTGCAGCCGGGTGACCTGGGGGTCGGTGACCTGCTGCCCACCTCGGCCGACGACGAACGGCTCGCTCCCGGCTACCTGCTCTCCGACGACCCGGCGGTCGAGGAGACCGCCTGGGAACTCGGCCTCGGCCGGGCCCGGGTGATGTCGCGGGAGGGGCGCGCCGACACCGCCCAGCGGTGGTACGACGGTGACCACGGCCCCTCCGCGCCGATCTCGGTCGCCGCACCGCGTACCGCCCGGTGCGGGACGTGCGGCTTCTACCTGCCGTTGGCGGGTGCGCTGCGCCAGGCGTTCGGGGTCTGCGGCAACTTCTTCGCCCCGGACGACGGCCGGGCGGTCAGCGCCGACCACGGCTGCGGGGCGCACTCGGAGACGCTGGTCGAGGCGGCCGACACCCCGGTCGACGAGCTGCCGACCATCTACGACGACAGTGAGGTCGAGGCGATCGCGGTCAGCCGGGCACCCGGCTCGGTCGGCAGTGGCGAGCCGGCGGAGCCGTACGGGCACGGCTGAGCCGTGGTGGTGGCGCCGAGCCGCTGAGCCGTGGTGGCGCCGGGCCGGGTCGGGCAGACACCGCCGACCGACCCGGCGCCGGGCAGCGGTGGCGCGCCCGACAGCGACCCGCGGCGTATCCGGTGGGGGTCAGCGGGCGGCGCGGCGGCGCCGGCGGTTGGCGTCGTGCCGGAGCATCACGGCGAGTCCCGGGAAACCGGCCAGGAACCCGGCGAAGCAGATCCAGAGCCAGTTCTCGTGGTCGTGCGCGACGAGCCAGTCGCGGAAGAAGAGGAACAGCACCAGCCCGACCACCGCGAAGACCACGATGCCGGCGACGGCGAACGGCACCATCGGCGGGTCGAGCGGCGCGATCGGCGTGTCGCCCCGCGCGTCGGCGGGTGTGCCGACCGGCACAGCGGGCGGCTGCGGGCGCGGGTCGTCGGACACGGAGCCAAGGGTACGGCCGCACCGACCCGGCACGGTAACCGGGAAGGTCTTTGCCGGTAACCGGTGATCTGGCACGATGCCCGGATCAGCAGCCGACCCCACCTGCGAGGATCCGATGGACGACGTCGCGGCCACCCCCGCCGCCCCGGCCGACAGGCCGACCCCCCGCAACGGCTTCGACCGGTTCTTCGAGATCTCCGCCCGGGGCTCGACGCTGAGTCGTGAGTTGCGCGGCGGTCTCGCCACCTTCTTCACGATGGCCTACATCGTGGTGCTGAACCCGCTGATCCTGGGCAACGCGGTCGACGGGGACGGCAGGCAACTCGCGATCCCGGCGATCGCGGCCGCGACCGCCCTGGTCGCCGGGGTGATGACCATCCTGATGGGGGTGGTTGGCCGGTTCCCGCTGGCGCTGGCCGCCGGGCTCGGTGTCAACGCGCTGGTCGCGCTGGAGATCGCGCCGCAGATGAGCTGGGCCGACGCGATGGGCCTGGTGGTGATCGAGGGTGTGATCATCGCGATCCTGGTGCTGACCGGGCTGCGTACCGCCGTGTTCCGGTCGGTACCGACGCAGTTGAAGACCGCGATCGGGGTCGGGATCGGGCTCTTCCTCACCATCATCGGCCTGGTCGACGCCGGGTTCGTCCGCCGGGTGCCCGACATCGCCGGCACCACCGTGCCGGTGGGGCTGGGCATCGGCGGCAAGCTGGTCACCTGGCCGGCGCTGGTCTTCGTGTTGGGGCTGCTGGTCACCCTGGTGCTGGTGGTACGGCGGGTGAAGGGCGCGATCCTGATCGGCATCCTCGCCTCGACCGTGCTGGCGATCGTGGTGGAGGCGATCGCCAAGGTCGGCCCGCCGGTGGTGAACGGGAAGCCGAACCCGGCGGGCTGGTCGCTGAACGTGCCGACGCTGCCGGAGACGGTGGTGGACACCCCGGACCTCTCCCTGCTGGGTCAGTTCGACCTGCTCGGGTCCTGGCAGCGGGCCGGCTGGCTGGTGGCGATCATGTTTGTCTTCACCCTGCTCATCACCGACTTCTTCGACACGATGGGGACGATGGTCGCGGTCGGGCAGGAGGGCGACCTGCTGGACGAGCAGAAGATGCCGCCGCGTACCCGGGAGATCCTGCTGGTCGACTCGATCGCGGCGGCGGCCGGCGGTGCGGCGAGCACGTCGAGCAACACGTCGTACATCGAGAGCGCGGCCGGGGTCGCGGAGGGTGCCCGGACCGGGGCGGCCAACCTGGTCACCGGCGGGCTGTTCCTGCTGGCGATGTTCCTGGCGCCGCTGGTGCTGGTGGTGCCGTTCGAGGCGGCGTCGGTCGCGCTCGTGGTGGTCGGTTTCCTCATGATGACCGCGGTCCGGACGATCGACTGGAACGACTACGAGATCGCCATCCCGGCGTTCCTCACCATCGTGCTGATGCCGTTCACCTACTCGATCTCGAACGGGATCGGGGCCGGGGTGATCAGCTTCGTGGTGCTCAAGCTGGCCCGGGGCAAGGCTCGGGAGTTGCACCCACTGCTGTACGGGGTGGCCGCGCTCTTTGTGCTCTACTTCCTGCGCGGTCCGATCGAGACCGTACTGTTCTAGCTGGCCGGCGGGTCCGGCTGGCTGGTGGGACGCCGTCCGGGTGGCGGTGACAGTGGTCATAACAGCTGGTCGTTAGCCTGGCTCATTAGTTAGGCTAACGACCGTGACGGAGTGGACGGTGATGGCAGAGCACATGCCGGCGACGCAGCTCGCCACGGTGCTGCGTGACGCGATCACCCGACTCAACCGACGGGTACGGCAGACCCGCCCCGTCGGCGATCTCACGGGGACCCAGCTCTCCGCGCTGACCAGCCTCGAGCTGGCCGGCGCGCTGACTCCCCGTGAGCTGGCCGACACCGAGCGGGTCCAGCCGCCGACGATGACCAAGATCGTTGCGAAGTTGGAGGAGCGCGGCCTCGTGCGGCGTACCCCCCACCCGACCGACGGCCGCCAGGTCATTCTCGCGGTGACCGACCCCGGTCGCTCGATGCTGGCCCAGTTCGACCGGGCCCGTAACGAGTGGCTGGCCGGCCGGCTCACCGAGCTGACCCCGGAAGACCGTGAGGTGCTGCGGCGGGCCGCCGAGATCCTGCAGAAGGTGGCCCGCGACTGACCGGCGGCCTCCATCGGGTCCGCTTCGTCCGCACGGTAGCCGGCGCTCTCGCCGGGTACCCGGATGACGCGTACGATCCGAGGAGGCGCACCCCGAGTGCGGGCAAAGCTGAGCACGACCTTCCAGTCCCTGAAGGTTCGCAACTACCGGCTCTTCGCCACCGGTCAGCTGATCAAGCTGATCGGCGTGTGGATGATGTTCACCACCCAGGACTG
The DNA here is from genome assembly GCF_039871775.1 of Plantactinospora sp. B5E13. Taxonomy (NCBI): domain Bacteria; kingdom Bacillati; phylum Actinomycetota; class Actinomycetes; order Micromonosporales; family Micromonosporaceae; genus Plantactinospora; species Plantactinospora sp. B5E13. Next base: position 112,601 of record NZ_JBDPLT010000007.1, on the reverse strand, counting down.
GCTCGTCCTGGACCTCTCGGGCAACAACGCCACCGCGCTCGGCATCGTGGTCGCGGCCCAGTTCACCCCGGTACTCCTGCTCACCCTGCTCTCCGGGCGGCTCGCCGACCGGTACGACAAGCGCTTCCTGCTGATGGCCGCCAACACCGCGTGGAGCGTGCTGTCGCTCGCGATGAGCGTGCTGGTAATCACCGGCCTCGTGCAGCTCTGGCACGTCTTCGTCTTCGCCGCCCTGCTCGGCGTGGCGAACGCGGTCGAGACCCCGGTACGGCAGTCGTTCGTCTCCGAACTCGTCGGCACGCCGCTGCTGCCCAACGCGCTCTCGCTCTCCGCCGCCACCTTCAACTCGGCCCGGATCATCGGCCCGGCGGTCGCCGGCATCGCGATCGCGGTCTTCGACGTCGGCCCGGTCTTCCTGTTCAGCGCGTTCAGCTCCATCGCCCCGGTGATCTGCGTGGTGCGGATGCGGGCCGCCGAGTTGCACCGCGAGGACCTGCCGCCGATCGGCGAGCGTGAACCCGCCCGGGTGATCGACGGGCTGCGGTACGTCGCCCGCCGCGCCGACCTGCTGCTGCCGATGGCGGTGATGTCGGTGATGGGACTCGCGCTGTTCAACTTCCAGCTCACCCTCTCGGCGCTGGCCAAGACCACCTTCAACACCGGAGCCGCCTCGTTCGGCCTCTTCACCACCGCGCTCGCGGTCGGCGCGCTCTGCGGGGCGCTGGCCGGCAGCGGCCGGCGCAGCCGGCCGTCGGTCTGGATCGTGTTGGGTGCCGCGATCGGCACCGGCTTCTTCGGCACCCTGGTCGGGCTCGCGCCGACGTACTGGCTGGTGGTGACGCTGCTGCCGCTGACCGGATTCTTCATGGTCTTCTTCGCCCAGGCGGCCAACCAGCGGGTGCAGCTCGGCGTCGACGCCGCCTTCCGGGGCCGGGTCATGGCCCTGTGGGTGCTGGTCTTCCTCGGCACCAACCCGGTCGGTGCGCCGATCGTCGGCTGGATCGCCGAACGGTACGGCGCCGGGACGAGCATCTGGATCGGTGGGCTGCTCTCGATGGCCGCCGCCGGTGCCGCCCTGATCTGGCAACTGCACCGCGACGGCGCCCGCCTGCGCCTGCGGCTGCTGCCCCTGCCCCGGTTCTACGTGGTCAGCTCCGCCGACCTGTAGGGCGGCGCCCGGTCCGGGCGGGCCACAGCCACGCCGGGCCGTCCAACGCCAGCGTCAGCGTCAGCCCGTGTCCGCCGCCGCTGTCTCCCGCCACACCGCTCGGGGAATCGTCGATCCGGCGACGGGCCGCGCCGGCGCTGCCGATAATCCTCGGGAGACAGGGCGGAGGCGGGTCATGACCACCGGTGGGGATGCGGCGCTGCTACGCCGGCTGGACGGGTCGACCCGGGCCACGCTGCTGGAACTGCTCTTCGACGTGGTCTTCGTCGCCGCCCTCGCGCTGTCATCGAATCTGTTGACCGAAGACCTCTCCTGGTCCGGTAGCGGCAAGGTGCTGCTGCTGCTCACCGCCATCTGGTGGACCTGGTCGGTCACCGCGATCACGACCGAGTTCTACGACCCGCAGCAGCGCCCGATCCAGGCCATCCTGATGATCGCCATGGTCGGTTCGGTAGGGATGGCGGCAGCGCTGCCGATGATCACCGCCGGGCACCTGCGGGTCTTCGTGAGCGCGTACGTTGGCACGCACCTGATTCGCACCATCATCCTGGTCATCGCCCTGTACTGGCAGGGGCACCAGGCGGCCAGGCAGCGGGCCACCCGGTTTCTGTTCTGGTTCACGGTATCCGGCGTCTTCTGGGTCGCCGGCGCGTTGGCGAACGCTCCGAACTGGGGGCTCTGGACCATCGCCATAACGATCGACCTGGTCGCCGGGGCGGCCCGCTACCCCACGCCCTGGCTGGGTCGGGTGCCGGTCGACCAGTACACGCGGACCACCGGGCACCTGGGCGAGCGGTACCAGCAGTTCGTCATCCTCGCCCTCGGCGACATCATCCTGTTGCCCATTCTGCAGGTCAGCCGGAGCCACCTTGAATTCTTCCGGGTCGTCGCCCTGCTCTGCGCGTTCACCACCATGCTGCTGCTCTGGCAGGTCTATGCCTACCGGGCCGGCGAGTTGGTGCTGGCGGCCGGGTCCAAGGCAGGCCGGCCGGCGCGGCTGGCTCCGTACACCCATCTGCTGATGCTGGCCGGCGTAGCCGCCACGGCGGCCTCCTTCGACCTGGTCGTCGCCCGCCCGACCGGAACAACGCCGGTGCCGTGGCTCCTGCTGATCATCGGCGGCCCGGCGTTGTTCGTCATCGGCCGCTTCCTGTTCACTCTGCTGGTGTCCGCCGTCGTACCGTCGTGGCGAGTGAGTTGGCAGCTCCTGCCGCTGCTGGTGCTGCCCTGGGCCGGTGGCTGGCCGCCCCTGCTGGTCACGGTGCTTGTGGTGCTCGGGTTGGCCGGTCACATCATGGTCCCCACGGGGGCCCGGGAGACCACGCCGGGCCTGCGAATGCGCTGAACCGGCGACTGACCCGCAAGAGTCGGGCGAGGTGTCGACCGGCTCCAGGCGGTCTGGGACCGGCGACACAGTGAAATGGTCGGTGCCGCCCCATCGGTAGCGGTACCCTGTATTCCGCCTAGCGTCGAAGGATGTGTCCGCCGTGCATGCTCTCGCGCTGCCGCTGGCACTACTCGCGACCGCGTGTCTGCCCGTCGTCGTGGCCGCGCTGATCTGCGCGGACGAGTTGCTCGACCACCTCGGGCGCCGGATCGCCCGGCGCCGGCAACAGCGCCGGGAACGGCGTCTGCTGAACCGGTTCGACCGGGCGTTCGAGGTGGACCCGCACGGCCGGATCGATCCGACCGAACTGGACCGGGTCGACGGCCCGACCATCCAGCAGCTCGCCGCCGACCTGCGTCGCCTCGCCGACCAGCGCTGGTACGCCGCCGACCGGTCGGGCCCGGAGCAGCAGGCGCTGCTGGAGGCGTACGACGACCGGCTCCGGCTGGCCAGTCAGCGCCTCGGCGTACCGGAGCACCTGGGCGAGCTGACCGGCGTCGACCGGGAGATAGAACGGGTACGCGTCGAGGGCGAACTGGAGGCCGCTGGTCTGGTGCTCCGGACCCCGCACGCCGGTCCCCGGCGACCGGCCGGCTGACCGGACCCGGGACCGGCGACCGGTGCGGCTCTTCGTCGCCGTCTACCCGCCCGTCGAGGTGGTCGACGACGTGATGGCGCAGGTGCGTCGGCTCCGGGTCGGCGCGGTGGCCGACACCGGAGTCAACGTACGTCTCGCCGACCGGGCGAACCTGCACGTCACGGTCGCCTTCCTCGGAGAGGTGCCGGACGACCGGCTACCGGAGGTGGCGAAGGCGCTCGACCGGGCCGTACAGACCTGGCGTAAGCCGCCCATCCGTCGGCGGGACCGGCAGGCCGTCCCCGAGCCGAGTCCGCTCCGGTTGCGGCTCGGTGGTGGCGGCCGGTTCGGTCGGGGCCGGTTCACCGTGCTCTGGGTAGGCCTGCTCGGTGACGTCGCGGCGCTGCGTCGACTGGCCGACGTCAGCCGGCGCGAGCTGCGCAGGGCCCGGTTGCCGTACGACTCCCGACCGTTTCGACCACACCTCACCCTGGCCCGGCCCGGCGACCGGATCGACCGGGAGAGTGTCGACGAGGATCTGCGTACCCTCGACGGTTATCTCGGACCATCCTGGCCGGCGACCGAACTGGTGCTGGTCCGCAGCCAGCTCGGGCCCCGCCCGACGTACGACCGGCTGGCGACCTGGCCGCTCGCCGGGGACGCGTCGGAGCAGCCGGTATCCGACCGGTAGCCGCGACGGGCCGCGCTCGACCGACTAACCGTGCTCCACGAGGCGGGCGGGCCGGCGGAGCTACCCGGCCGTCGGGAAAGTCACCAGGCCCAGGCCTCCGGGCCGGCGCCGCCCTTGCCCGGTGGCGGGAAGAGGTCGTCGAGCCGGGCCAGCGTCTCGGGGCTGAACTCGACACCGAGCGCCCCGAGGGTGGCGTCGAGCTGCTGCACCGTACGCGGGCCGATGATCGGCGCGGTCACCGCCGGCCGGGTCAGCAGCCAGCCGAGTGCCACGTTCGCCGGGTCGTGACCCAGGTCGGCGCAGAGTTCCTCGTACGCCTCGATCGCCGCCCGGTTCTCCGCCAGCAACCTGGTGGCGTGCTCGTTGCGCGACCGGCTCGCGCCGCCCTCGGCGAGTTTGCGGATCGCCCCGCCGAGCAGCCCGCCCTGCAGCGGTGACCACGGGATGACGCCGAGGCCGTACTGTTCGGCGGCGGGCAGGACCTCCAACTCCACGAACCGGTTCATCAGGTTGTAGATCGACTGCTCGGAGACGAGACCGAGGAAGTTCCGCCGGTTCGCCGACTCCTGCGCCCGGGCGAGGTGCCAGCCGGCGAAGTTGGAGGAGCCGACGTAGAGCACCTTGCCCTGGGCGACCAGGGTCTCCATCGCCTGCCAGATCTCTTCGAACGGGGTGGTCCGGGAGATGTGGTGCATCTGGTACAGGTCGATCCAGTCGGTCTGCAGACGACGCAGCGAATCCTCGCAGGACCGGACGATGTGCCGGGCCGAGAGACCCTGCTCGTTGGGCCAGTCACCCATCCGGTTGTGCACCTTGGTGGCCAGCACGATCCGGTCCCGGCGGCCGTCCCCTCGGGCGAACCAGCGCCCGATGATGTTCTCGGTGACGCCCTCACCGACCTTGCGGCCGTACACGTTGGCGGTGTCGAAGAAGTTGATCCCCTGCTCCAGCGCCCGGTCCATGATGGCGTGGCTGTCCGGCTCGCTGGTCTCCGGCCCGAAGTTCATCGTGCCGAGGCAGAGCCGACTCACCGACAGCCCGGTTCGACCGAGATTCGTGTATTCCATGACTCCCACCCTGCCACGCGCTCCGTCGAGCTTGATCATGACGGTGGCCGCGGGGCGGGAAGTGAGCCCCGTCCCGCGGCCACCGCAGGGACCACCGTCCGGATCAGGCCGTTGCGGCGTACGGCCCCGACCAGGTGGGTAGTGTCGACGTCGGCGGCAGCTCGGATCGGCGCGGCGACGAGGCCGGCACCGGGTCGGCGACCGGCGCGCAGCTGGCCCCGGCCGGCGGGACGATCCGGTCGACCAGGTACCGGTCGACGAATCCGACGGTGCAGGGGGTGCGGTCGTACGCGCCGTGCCCCCAGCCGAGGTAGCTGACGAGCCGACCATGCCGGCCCAACTGCTTCGCGACCGCCACCGACCACTGGTACGGGGTGGCCGGGTCGTACCGCGAACCGAGCACCAGCAGCGGGATGTCCGTCCGTATCTTGGGCCGGTGCTGGGGGTTGCCCACCTCGCCCGACCAGCCGAGGCAGATGGCGACCGCGAGGACGCCGAGCGTCGAAGCGCGGATCTGGGGAGCCACCCGCCGGTTCTCGGCGAGGAACCGGGAGTACTGCGCGAAGTCCCGTACCGGCAGCGACCAGTCCTGACACAGGATCGCCATCGGGAACTGGACGACGGTGGGCGGAGCGACAACGTCGGCCCGCCCGGCCGTCGGGTCGTTTGTGGCGCCGGTCGCCGGCCAGGTGAGAGCCGCTGCCGGGTCGTCTGTGACGTCGGCCGTCGGCCAGGTCAGGGTCGCCGCCGGTACCGGCCGTGGTGCGGGCGACCGGTCGGCGTCGGCCCGGTCCGCGGACCTCTGCCCGCCATCCGGGTCACCGGCGGTGTCGGCCAGCGCGGCGAGCCACTCGGCCAGTGACAGCCAGGCCGGACGGTAGCCGGCGGTGCGGACGGTGCTGCTGAGCGCGTACCAGTCGAGCGGCGTGCCGGTGCCCGGATCGACCAGGCCACCCGCGTCGGCACGGCGCATCAGCTCGTCGAAGAGGGCCAGCACGTCCCGGCCGTGCAGCGCACACCTCTCGTCCCGGTCGCACCAGGCCGCGAACTCCTCGAACGACTCCTGCGCTCCCACCGTCTGGCCGAGGAGGAAGTCCCGGACACCCACGCTGTGGTCCATGTTGCTGTCGATCACCAGGGCGCGTACCCGGTCGGGGAAGCGCTCGGCGTACGTCTGGCCGATCAGGGTGCCGTAGGAGAGCCCGTAGTAGCTGATCTGCCGTGCGTTCAGCGCCGCCCGGATCGCGTCCATGTCGCGTACGACGTCGAGGGTGTCGACGTGGTCGAAGAGGGGACCGGTCTGCCGCCGGCAGTCTTCGTGCAACCGCTGGCTGAACCGGAGCAGATCGGCGTACCCCGCCTCGGTGGCGGGCGCCGGGGAGGGGCCGGTGGCGAGTACGTCGATCGAGCAGACGATCGCACTGCTGCGCGCGACTCCGCGGGGATCGAAGCCGATCACGTCGAAGCGTCGCAGCACCTCGGCGCTGAGCTGCTGATCCGCGCCGAGTGCGGCGTCCACCCCGGAGCCGCCCGGGCCGCCCGGGTTGACCAGGAGCGGACCGATCGCCGGCTCCGGCCCGGTGGCGGCGCGTTTGGCGATCGCCAACGGGAAGGTGGCGCCGTGTGGTCGGCTCCAGTCGATCGGCAGGTCCAGCGTGGCGCACCGTACGCCGGGGTCGTCCGGCCGTTCCGGACAGGGCTGCCAGTCGACCGGCGCCGCATGCCAACCTCCGGTGACCCGGTCGGGTGCCGGGGCCGCCGCGGCCACCCCCGGCGCGGTGGTGACCAGCAGGAGCGAGGTGGCGAGTAGGCCGATGGCGGCATGGGACGTTCGTCTCATGGGCACTCCCCGTTCGACGGAGCAAACTGATACCGGTCAGTTGATCACAGTCGTCGGTCGGAGCAAAGAGCAACGGTCCGAAGTGTCCGGTTGTTCTACCGGGTGGCGTCTACGGTCTGACGACGGATCGGCACCTCGGTCCGGGGCGCGGAAGCCGGCGAGTCGCCTCGGTCCGGGGCGCAGGCCAGCGGGTCACCGCCGGTGACGAGTGGACCCCTGACCCCGGTCCACCGCTGCGACGGTGGCCGCGGGCCGGGCGTACGTCCCGACCCACGGCCACCCCGGGGTGTTCCCGGTCGTCCAGGTCAGCCCGCGTGCCGGCCGAACCAGGTCGGTGGGTTCGGCAGGGTTGGCGCCGGCAAGCCGGGGCGCTGCGGTGACGGTGTACCCGAGGGCTGCGAGCGGGGGGTCGGATCCAGGACGCCCACGCAGGTCGCTCCGGGTGGCGGCAGTTTCCGGTCGACCAGGTACCGGTCCACGATCGACACGGTGCAGGGTGTGGCGTTGTAGCCGCCGTGTCCCCAACCGAGGTAGGTAACCAGTCGACCATGCCGGCCGAGTTGCTTCGCCACGTTCACCGACCACTGGTACGGGGTGGACGGGTCGTAACGGACGCCCAGCACCAGCAGCGGAATCGACGTACGCACCCGGAGCCGGTGCTGCGGGTTGCCCGGCCTCGCGGGCCAGCCGATGCAGGAGCCGACCGTGAGGCTGCTGAGCGTCGAAATCCGGACCTGCGGTGCGACGCGCCGGAGCTCCGCCAGGTGGCGGGAGTACTCCGCGAAGCTCCGGACCGGCAGCGACCAGTCCTGGCAGAAGATCAGGAAGGGGTGCTCGGTGACCTCCACTGAGGTGGCGTCGGTACCGGGTGCCGTGCCGGCACGATCCGCCGCAGGGACGGCCCGGCGCGGCGCCACCGCGCCGGCCGCCGTCGGGGACGTCTGGTCCACCAGCGCGGCGAGCCAGTTGGACAGCATGATCCAGAGCGGTTCGAAGCTGCTGCTCCGAACCTGGGCGCCCAGCTCGGACCAGTGCATCGGGGCGCCGGTGTCCGGGTTGACCAGCTCGCCGGCCTCCGCCCGACGGAGGAGGTCGTCGAAGATGGCCCGCACGTCCCGGCCGTGCAGCGCGCACCGTTCGTCCCGGCCGCACCAGGCGACGAAGCCGTCGAACAACTCCTGTACCGCGACCGTCCCGGTGCGCAGGAAGTCCCGGACACCCAGGCTGTGGTCCATGTTGCTGTCGATGGCCATGGCCCGGATCCGGTCCGGGAAGTGCTCGGCGTACATCTGGCCGATGAGGCTGCCGTACGAGAGGGCGTAGTAGCTGATGTGTCGCGCGCCCAGCGCGGCCCGGACGGCGTCCATGTCGTACGCGACGTCAACGCTGTCCAGGTGGTCGAAGAGCGGTCCGGTTTGGGTACGGCAGTCGGCGTACAGGCGCCGGTTGTAGTTGACAAGTGCGGTGTAGGCCGCCTCGCTCTCCGGGATCAGGAACGGCTGCTGGGCGAGGAGTTCGCTACTGCAGACGAGTGGGTGGCTCCGCGCGACCCCCCGCGGGTCGAAGCCGATCAGGTCGAAGCGGCGCAGCAACTCGGGGCTGTACCGCGGCTCGCCGCCGAACCGTGCCCCGAGGTAGATCGCCTCGTCGACTCCGGAGCCGCCCGGACCGCCCGGGTTGACCAGCAGCGGCCCGACGGCTGGTTCGGGGCCGGTGGCGGCGCGCTTGGCGATCGCCAACGGAAAGGTGGGGCCGTGTGGCCGACGCCAGTCGATCGGCAGGTGGAGCGTGGCGCAGCGGACGCCCGGGTCGTCGGGTACCTCGGGACACGGCTGCCAGTCGATCGGCCCCGGCCGCCAGTCGCCCACGACCCGCTCGGGTGCCGGGGCGGCCGGTGCCGCGACCGCCGGGTTGGCGCCGGACAGGATCAGTGTGGCGGCGAGCAGGCCAACGCCGGCGCGGAACGTTCGTCTCATGCTTCTCCCCGTTGATCGTTAGACGGTCGTGGTTGGTCCACGACCGCCACAGTCGACCACGTCGATCGGGTACGGGAAAGGGACCGTCACCCGGGTGGGAACGGGACCCGGGCCGGATCACCGCCCGGGACGCGACCGGCCGGCCCCGGCGGATCCCTGGTGGGCCCGGTGCAGCCGGTCGGCGACCACGGCGAGTTCCGCGACCAACTCGGGTGGTTCCAGCACGGTGAAGTCCTGCCCGAGCAGCGCGAGGTGCACCGCGATACTCGTGACCGAGTCGGCGCCGGTGACCAGCAGGCAGTGCCCGGCGTCGACCGACTCGACGACCCCGGCCGAGGACGGCACCCGCTCGGCGACCTGCTCGGCCGGCGCGTGCACCAGGACCCGGGCCCGGAACCGGTACGGCGCGGTGGTGATCGCGTCGGCCACGAACGCCGCCGCGTCCGGCGGGTCGCGCGGGGTGAACCGGCCGCCGGTGGCCCGTGGGTCACCGATCCGGTCGACCCGGAAGGTACGCCAGTCGTCCCGGTCCTCGTCGCGGGCGAGCAGGTACCAGCGGCGGCCGGTGTGCACCAGCCGGTGCGGCTGCACCCTCCGTACCGTGGCAGTGCCGTCCCGGCTCCGGTAGTCGAAGCTGAGACGCCGGAACTCCTGGCACGCCTCGGCGAGCGTGGTGAGCAGTTCGGGAGCCACCGGCGTGACCCGGTCCGGCAGCGGCACGGTGGCCAGCCGCAGTGCGGCGGTACGTCGACCCAACCGGGCCGGCAGGATGCGCTCCAGTTTCGCCAGTGCCCGTACCGACGTCTCGGCGATGCCGGTGACGGTGTGGCTGGTCGTGCCTCGCAAGCCGAGCACCACCGCCACCGCCTCGTCGTCGTCGAGCAGCAGCGGTGGCAGGGTCGAGCCGCTGCCGAGCCGGTAGCCGCCGGCGACCCCCGGGGTGGCGTGCACCGGATAGCCGAGTTCGCGCAGCCGGGCGATGTCGCGGCGCAGCGTCCGTACGGTCACGTCGAGCCGGTCGGCAAGCTCCGGCCCGGTCCATTCGGAACGGGTCGAGAGTAGGGCGAGCAGCCGGAGCAACCGGGCCGAGGTGTCCAACACCCACCAAGTCTGCCAGCGATCGAGGACCGGAACTGTCCTCGATCGTGGATAGCGTGACCGGATGGACCTGATCTGGACCGACCAACTCGCGGACCAACTGGACTGGCACTGGCAGCACCAGTTGCGAGCCCGGCTCGACGGACTCACCGACGACGAGTACCTCTGGGAGCCGGTGCCCGGCTGCTGGAGCATCCGGAGCCGGGCCGAGAATCCGGACGGGCACGGTGGCGGCGGCCACGTCGCCGACTTCGTCTGGCCGGAGCCGGTTCCGCCTCCGGTGACCACGATCGCGTGGCGGCTGGCCCACCTCGTCGTCGGCGTCTTCGGTGCCCGCAACGCGAGCCACTTCGGCGGCCCGGCCCGCGACTACACCACCTTCGACTACGCCGGCACGGCGGCCGAGGCGTTGGCGCAGCTCGACGAGGCGTACGGGACCTGGATCGGGGGCGTACGCGGGCTCGGCACGGAAGGTCTCGCCCGACCCTGCGGTCCGGCTGAGGGCCCGTACGCCGAGTATCCGATGGCCGCGCTGATGCTGCACATCAACCGTGAAGTCATCCACCACGGAGCCGAGATCAGTCTGCTCCGCGACCTCTACCAGCACAGGAGCTGACGATGCCGTACGAGTTTCAGGTGACCCAGGACAGCACCGACCCGCGTACCCTCGCCGACTGGTGGGCCGAAACCCTCGGCTGGCAGGTGGAGCCGAGCGACGAGGCGTTCATCCAGCGGATGGTCGACACCGGCCAGGCCAGCGCGGACGAGACCACGCGGCACCACGGGGTGCTGGTGTGGCGGGCCGGGGCGGCGATCCCACCGGGAGGGGCCGCCCGGCTCGCCCCGGGTGCTGTTCCAGAGCGTGCCGAAGGGAAAGCCTGACGAACCAAGAACCGGAGGCTATTTCAAAAGGGTTCGCCGGCCGCTCGATAGATCTCCAGCTTCGTGACGGTGCGTAACACTCGTGGGAAATCGTGGAGGGACCGGCGGTAGCCGGTCTTGAGGATCTTCCAGTTCTTGAGGTGGGCGATGGCGCGTTCGACGGCGGCGCGGGTGCGGTTGATCGCGGTGTTGCAGGCGCGGCGTACGTCGGTGAGGTCTCGTCCGGGTGGTTTCTTGTACGGGGTGGTCAGGCCGGTGCCTTGGTAGCCCTTGTCGCCGATCACGCCGGGACCGTCCGGGGCGTAGTGGCTGGCCCAGCGGGTGGCGGTACCGGAGTCGACGAACGCCTTGCTGTCGTGGCGGGCTCCCGGGCAGGGTTCCCCGACATCGACGACGCGGCCGGTGAGGGTGGCCACGACCTGCACGTTCTGCCCGGGCATGTGCTTCTTGTCGGAGAACAGGCCGGTGGCGTTGGCGCGTTCGCCGACCGGGGCGACGAACCCGTCGACCAACACCGCCCCCGAACGGGCCCGGGCGGTCACCCGCGCGGCGAACTCGTCGAGGATCGCGTCGATGAGCGGTTCGAGTTGCTCTTGATAACGCCACACGGTGGCGGTCGCGCAGCCGAACACCTCGGCGCAGACGTCCTCGGGCAGGTTGTGGCGCAACTGGAACAGGACCATCACCAGCGCCGTGTACAGCGGCAACGCCTTCGGCCGGCCCAGCGGCGCCTGCCAGTCCAGGATGAGATCCAACTCGGCGTACAGGCGGTCGACTTGCTCCCGACTCAACCCGGTCATACGCTCACAGCGCGGCGGCTGTCCCTCGATCAACGTGGTCCACACAACCCAGTTGATCTACCGGGTGACAGCCGCCGTGTCCATATGCGACACACGCGACGCGGACCACTTACACCCCGCGGCGATCACACAAGGTTACATCGATTACCCTCAGATCAAGATCGCAAATAGAGTTTTGAAATAGCCTCACGGTATCGTATTTCCCCCCGGTCGTGAGTTGACGCCGGGTGGATTGCCTCGTGATGCTGTGGGTCCATCCGCCACTGCCTACACCGGAGGACTTCACCGTCGGCGCTCCTCTTGAGGCGATCCGGCAGACCTGCCCCGATGCGGACCAGATCCAGGGCGCCGCCTGGATCACACTCATTTCAACGCGCTGCTCGCCGTGGGGGACGGCTGCGGTTATCTCTTCCTGCATGACCGCATGACGGGAAGACGTGCGAGAAGCTGCCCGCTCGGGCTTCGAGAAGCAGCTTCGAGCTTTGCCCGGCCCGAACGACCCAGTTCGTCTTGACGCCTTCCGGCTGGAAGATGAGTTCAGTGGTCTGGGGTGACATAGGTGGTTATCGGTGTGCGTCGGTGCGTTGCAGCCGTAGCCAGCCGAGCAGGAGTGCGCCGATTCCCCAGGCGAAGAGGACTGCCACCGACGATGCCGTTGTCATCCCTGGCACTTGACGGGTGATGAGGAATATCGTGCCGGAGCCGGGCAGGATCTCAGCTATCGCGGAGGCGAACGTTCCGAATTGCCGCAGCACCTGGGGAAGGACGAGCATCAGGACAAACAACGAGACCAACGCCCCGGCTGTGTTGCGCAGCACGAAACCGACCCCGGCCGCGATGGTCGCTCCAGCGGCAAAGACGACAGCAACCGTGCCGACAAACCCAGGAAACTCGTTGAACTGCAAGGTGAGCGCGGAATTGGCGGTCGCGAACGCGGTCAGTGCCGCCATCACGGCAAGCACGACACCGGCTCCCGTGGCGGTGGCGACGGTGACGAGCAGGCGGGCGAAAAGCAAGACCGTTCGGCGCGGCGTCCACTGCAACGCTGCAACGATGCCTCCGGTGGCGTAGTCAGCGGTCACCGAGATGGCGGCGAGACCAAAGAGGGCGAACTGTGCTGGCAGGGCAATGAAACGGACCTCTGTCCACGCTGGCTGGCTGGGTAGTTCCGCCGGGCGGGCAGCGGACTCGAAACCGGCGATGGTTCCCAGGCCGAGCATCACGAACGCTGCTGCGGCAAGGAACCACCAAGTGGCTTTGACGCTCCACAGCCGGGTCCACTCGGCCGCACACGTCCTGGCGAAGGTCTGTCCAAGGGAGACGTTGGGGCGCAAGTCATCGGGGTCGGGGGCGATCGTTGTGGCCGTCATGGCATGTCCTTTCGGCTGTGGTGTTCCACGCTGCCGTTGGTCAACTCGAGGTAGGCGTCTTCGAGGGATTGGTGAACTTCCGACAGGTGGTGCACGGCAACGTTCAAGGTGTGCGCCAGATTGCCAATGTCTTCGGCGGTGCTGTTGCCGACCTTCAGCTCATGTGGGTCAACGCGTTCGACGGTGAGGCCCTGCTCGGTTAGCCGGCTGAACATCAGGTCCGGCTGTGGGGTGCGGACGCGTACTTGGCGGTTTCCCAGCCCGTTCAGGATGTCCTGGGTCGTCGCGTCGGCGATCAGGCGGCCGCGGCCGATGACCAGCAGGCGGTCAGCGGTCTGCTGCACTTCGCTCATCAGGTGACTGGACACCAGCACGGTTCGGCCTTCGTCGGCGAGCTGGCGCAACAGGTCGCGGATCCACAGGACACCGTCGAGGTCCAAGCCGTTGATGGGCTCGTCGAACAGCAGGACCCGTGGCTCGCCGAGTAGCGCGGCGGCGATGCCGAGCCGCTGGCGCATTCCCAGCGAGTACCCCCTGACGGGTCTGCCAGACGCACCAGCGAGCCCGGCCTGTTCGATCACCTCTTGCACCCGGCGCATCGGGATGCCGTTGGTTTTGGCGGCGATGCGCAGGTGGTTGCGCCCGGTCCGGCCCGGGTGCATGAAGCTGGGGCCCAGGAGCGCGCCGGCTTCGCGCAGCGGTTCGGCGAAGGTCGCGAATGGCCTGCCGTTGATGAGCGCCTGTCCCGAGGTGGGCCGGTCGAGGCCAAGCATCATCCGCATCGTCGTGGACTTGCCGGCACCGTTCGGGCCGAGGAAGCCGGTGACCTTGCCGGGCTCGACGTCGAAGCTCAGGTCGTCGACGGCCAGGATGTCGCCGTAGCGTTTGGTCAGTCCCCGGACCTCAATCATCGCTGTCTCTTTCCCAGCGCAGGATGTCTCCCGGCTGACAGTCGAGGGCTTTGCATAGTGCTTCCAAAGTGGTGAAACGCACCGCCTTGGCCCGGCCGTTCTTGAGGACGGCGAGATTGGCGGGGGTGATCCCGATGCGGTCGGCTAGCGCGCTGACGGAGATCTTGCGTTTGGCCATCATGACATCGATATCGACGATGATGGGCATCAGATCACCTCATCGAGTTCGTCCTCAAGGTGCGCGGCCTGAGCATCGCGGGCGACGGCTTGAGCCAACAGCATCCGCAGCACGAGCACGATGAGAGCGGCGCCGAGGATGGCCACGACGACTCCGCCCATGATGAGGAACACTCCGGGGGAGTCACCCTCGCCCGGGGCCAGGATGATCACGAGGGCTGCCGCCAGGACAGCGGCTGCCAGGATCGCGCCGATCACAATGTCGACATAGCGGAAAGCGGCGTGGGAGAACACGGTTCCCCGTTTCACCATGGTCACCAGGCGCCATATGCAGACCAGGATGACCTGAAAGGTCAGTAGGCCAAGGGCCACGATGGCGATCACGGCATAGGGACTGTTTCCGGCTGCTAGGCCTTCGTCGAGCTGCACCGCGTTGGAGGCCACCATCGCGACTTGCACGTAAAGCGAACCGGTGAGCAGCACCACGATGACGGCCCGCAACGCGAGCACCGTCAGCTTTCCCATCGCTTCTCCCTCGATCGAACCACGATGGGAATCTACCGGTATTCGATAGGTTCAGCAACTCCCCTCAACGGGCGAGCCCACTGCGATGGCCGGAGTAGAACGGCGCCTCGGGCACACGTCGCGGGTGCTGCTGTCCGGTTTCCACCGGACGAACACGGGTGAGCATCGATCGGTTGTTGGTTCGTCGAGGTTGCCCTCCGCAACAAGGGAAAAGATGTCTGATTGTTCCGGTATGAGCCCGAGCCGAAGACGGTGAAGAACCGGATGCACCTCGACGTACGGGTCGGCACCGACGACGTCGACGTGGCGGTCGAAAAGCTTGTCGGCCGGGGTGCGACGTTCCTACACCACGGCCGGCAGGGCCCCTACACCTGGGTCACCCTCGCCGATCCCGAAGGCAACGAGTTCTGCGTCACGCTGTCCTAGCCGGGACCGCCGCCGAGCGCCGGGTAGGTCGAGCGCCCGTTAGTTGCCGCGTCGCCGCATTGATCGGTACAGCAGCCACAGTACGAGCGCGACCGGTGTCAGGACCGCCGAGAACAGGATTCCTGCGAACGCTGCGTAGCCGTGCGGATCGGAGGACAATCCGAGGGCGCTGAGCACCACCTCGGCCACGAGCAGCACGATCACCATGGCGACGCAGGCAAACGCGCCGAGCACGACGCGCCGGAGCGCTGCCCGTGGGAAACCTGTGCGGGAAGGGCCATCCGGTGTGTCCATGTCTGGCTCCACTGGATCGTGCCGGCATCAACCCGGTTCGGGAGTGCAGACTGTGAGGAACGACTTCTGGTTTTCGCGTTGAACGTCCGACGCGTCCATCCAGCCGCGCTGACCGAACAGGTAGCTTCCGGACGGGTGCTCGGCCGATTCGCGCAGCACCTGGGCGACGTCGACCCTGGCACCGAACGCCTTCGGGCCGTCAACGGAAAAGTTGATCCAGCGTGCCCTCGTCCAGTCGTAGTCCGCGGGCAGCGGTTTCTGGACTTGGAGAGGTCCGCCGGTGTCCGGGGAGGATCCCCCGACCGTGGCGAGCAGGTCCATGCGCTCGACCGTCACTCCCGGCTGCGGTGCGGTCCACACCTGCTCCGCACTCCCCTGGGTGCCGGTGTCGAAAATCAACGTCAGGCGGATGACGCCGGAGCAGGGGGTTCCCGTCCACAACTTCAGGACGCCGTCGGCGACGCGGAATCCGGCCGCCGGCGGCAGCGACGGCTCGAACCGCGATCTGGTGTCACACGCCGCGATCGTCGTCGCCACCAGTAGGGCAGCGCAGGCGACGCGCAGCCGTCTAGTGATATCCACCATCGGAAAGCCCCGCGTCTTCCTCGGTCTCGTTGCCGCCGGTGACCTGTTCCCACACGTAGGAGGCGAGGAAGCCCGGGTGGCCTTCCCGCGCCCACTGCTGGGAGTGGCGTTCCTCGTGGTGCAGCAGTCGGTCGGCGTCGAGAGCACCCTGGTATGGGCCGTCATCGCCTTCGTACCACGCGTGGCCCGACCTCACCACCTGTCGCAACTGTTGCGCCGGGTCTTCCGGGTCGTCGATGTTCAGCATGAACGTGTCGCCCCATGCCGTCCCGCCCTGCTGGCTGAACTGGTCCTGGATGAGGTTCCCGCCCAGGCCCATCATCATGCCGTTCGGGGTGGTCACCAACCGCCCACCGTTGCCGTGTACGAATCCCACATCTTCGTCGTAGCTCCAGGAGTTCTCCCGTTGCCGTTCGGTGATTCGCCGCAGTTCCTCGGACCCGTACGGGGTCGGTGCGAAGTCGGTCTTCTCGCCCTCGGTGCCGTAGTCGGTGCCCGCGTTCATGAGGTAGGTCATCCGCACCGCCTTGGCCGCATCGTCCCCGCTGATGTCGGTCGGCAACAGGAAGTACGACTTGAAGATTCCGTCGCCGTCCTCGTCCTCGCGGATCTCTTCCAATCCGTCGAGGACCTTGAAGTCCTCCGGGGTGATGTGGTGTTCGGCGACGATCTTCTTGATGGTGTCGATCGAGACGCCTCGACGCACGGCGTTCTCCAGCCACTGTCGGTAGTGGCCGGAGACGGGTGGCCCGGTCAACAGCCCGGCGTCACGCAGCGACTGCTCCATGTCGACCACCTGGGCGTCGATGTCCCCGCCCTTGTTGGCGCCGGCCAGGGTGGTCGCGTCGTGGTCGCTGACCTTACGGTCCTGCGCGAGTTGCATCACCCGGGCGAGAGTGGTGTCGATGTTGTTCGCCGTGGTGAGGATCGCCGTGGTTTCCTGCGCCAGCTGCTGCCTGATGGTTTCGCGGTACCGTTGGGCCTCGGCCCGGTCCTCGGCCTCGAACCGCGACGTTGGCGGAGGGTCGGCGGGCTTGGTGTCCACGATCGCGCCGTCAGCGGCAATGCGGAACTGGTAGGTGTCGGCGAGGGAGTCGTTGTTGGCGACTCGGTTCTTCAGCGTGTGTACGTCGTCCGCGGCGTTCTGCAGGGCTCGCTCGACGGCGGCCAGTTCAGCGACCAGGATCTCGGCGTTGTTCCGGGTGGTTCCCAGCGAATTGCGGGCGTTCTCGCCTGCGGTGCCGTTCCAGTTGGGCAACTTCCGGGCGTCGTCGAGCTCGTCCTGCAGCTCGATGATCTTGTTTTTCCGCCCGTGCAGGTTGGTGGCTGACGTGTCCAGCGCCTTGGCGTCCCATTTGCGGACGTCGTCGTAGCTGACAGTCATATCCCGAAAGCCTTCTTGGCCGCTTCGTCACTTTCGGAGTATTTTTTCGCGGCCGAGGCGACCGATCCGCTCCATCGGTCGATCTCGTCAGCCCATCTCTTCGCGCGCTGGTTGAACGTCGACGCCAGAGTGGGCGCGCTCGATGCCGCGGTGCCACCTGGCAGGCCTGTCGCGATGGTCTCCAGGCCGGCACCCGGGTTCACCGCCCTGGCCTGCTCCGCAGCGGATCCCGCTGCTGTGGCCGCCTTCCGCAGCTGTTCGATCTGGACCTCGAATCCGCTCACAGTCCGTGGCCCCCGCCCTCTGGGTCGGTCATCGACCGACACGGTACCGAAAGGTGGCAAGCCTGGGTCGACCTCGATCCGGTCGGGCGGCTCAGCAGTCCAGGGAGGGCTCGTCCGCCTCGGAGCCTCGGGATGGTGAGCCCTCAGCCTGGCGGGAAGCGGGCGATCAGTCCCACGACAGGAAGCGGTGGCCCTTGGCCGAGGACGGCACGCGGCCGTTGGCCATCCGCCGCTGCCACCGAGACCGGAGATGCCGAGCCCGAGCAGCTCGATGAGGAAAAGGCCGACGCTGGCGGCGCGTTCGGAACCGCAGACTCACGGGACGGGTTGCCTCCGCCCC
Organism: Plantactinospora sp. B5E13; assembly: GCF_039871775.1. NCBI lineage: Bacteria > Bacillati > Actinomycetota > Actinomycetes > Micromonosporales > Micromonosporaceae > Plantactinospora > Plantactinospora sp. B5E13. Next base: position 94,819 of record NZ_JBDPLT010000007.1, on the reverse strand, counting down.
CGACAGCCGTGGCTCAGGAACTCTCCCGCGCCGCCGGGCCGCCGCCGAAGAGCACGTCGTCCCAGCTCGGCAGCCGCTTGCGGGGCTTGCCCGCCGCGTCGCCGCCCTCGCCGCCCGGCCCGGAGGTGCGTCGGGGCCGCAGCACCGCCAGCGACGGTACGGCCGGGACCTCCTTCGGGGCGTCGGAGTCGTCGTCGAAGGCGGAACCGGGACCACCGCCGAGCAGCGCGGCGGCGCCGCCGACCACCGGCCGCTGCCGGGGCGTCTCCGGCGCCATCGAGGCGGCCGGTTCGAGACCCCGGCCGGCGTTGGAGCCGAGCGGACGGTCGAGCGAGGCGAGCAGTGCGTCCCGGCCGGCCCGGATCGGGTCCCGGCCGGGCCGGGGCAGGTCGCTGGCGGTGGGCAGGCCGTGCCCGCCACGACCCGGCTCCACCCGGGACGGACCGGGCAGGGCGTGCCCGCTCCGCTCCGGCGCCGGCTCCTGGCCGAGCAGCGGCGCGGGCCGCTCGGCGCAGAGATATTGCGCCATGTCGTCGTGCGGGGTGACCGCCTGCCGGGTCTTGTCGAGGTCCCAGACTGCCTGGGCGGTCGCCTTGCCGGACGGCCAGGTCGCGACGATCCGCCACGTCCCGTCGTCCCGCCGGTAGGCGTCCCAGGAGATCTTCTCGGTGTCGATGCCGTGCTGGGAGAGCCGGCCGTCGACGATCTCGGCGAGCGGGGTCGGGTTCTCGGCGTTCTTCAGCCGGCTCCGTCGGGCGTGCTGGGCGAGCATCGCCCGCTCCTGGAGCACCGGCCCGGCGTACCGCAGCACCCGGTCGACCGGCACGCCGGCGATCCGGGCCACGTCCTCGGCGGACTCGCCGGCCCGGATCCGGGCCTGGATGTCCCGGGGGGACAGCGACGGCATCGGGTCGGTGCCGCTGCCGACTGCGGTCAGGGTCGGGCTGCTGGGGTCACCGTGCAGGACGGTCTGCACCCGTTCGTCGATCGGGAGCGCGAGAAGGCGGCCCACCTCGTCGGTGAGCACCATGGCCTGGCCGTCCTCGGAGAGGGCGACGAAGCGTACTGGCCGCATCGCGTTGCCTCCGTCCCGCCTCGCTGGCCCCACGCCACAGGTCAGCCACCCGGGCGTCCTTGTGACACGGTACGCCGGTTCGTCACCCGGTGGGGAGAGCCACGCCCGCATGTCGCGGGTGAGCTGGACCAATTGATCAATCGGTTCCGCTGCCCCGGCCGACCGGGTCGGGTGGTCGGTACGACCATCCGACCCGGAGGCCGGCGTTCCCGCGCCGCCCGGTGGCGGGCCTCAGAGCCGCTCGACCACGTGGTCGACGCAGGCGGTCAGGGCCTCCACGTCGGCCGGCTCGACCGCCGGGAAGAGCGCGATCCGCAGCTGGTTGCGGCCCAGCTTCCGGTACGGCTCGGTGTCCACGATGCCGTTCGCCCGCAGCGCCTTGGCGATCGCGGTCGCATCCACGCCCTCGGCGAAGTCGATCGTGGCGACCACGTTGGAGCGCAGCGCCGGATCGGTCACGAACGGGGTGGCCACGGTGGAGCGCTCGGCCCAGCCGTACACGATGGCGGCGCTCTCGGCGGTGCGCTTGGCGGCCCAGGCCAGCCCGCCCTGTGCGTTCATCCAGTCGGTCTGCTCGGCGGCCAGGAAGACGGTGGCCAGCGCCGGCGTGTTGTACGTCTGCTCCAGCCGCGAGTTGTCGATCGCGGTGACCAGGTCGAGGAAGGCCGGGATGTAGCGACCGGACTGCTTGATCTCGGTGGCCCGGGCCAGCGCGGCCGGCGACATCAGGGCCAGCCAGATCCCGCCGTCGGAGCCGAAGCACTTCTGCGGGGCGAAGTAGTAGACGTCGCTCTCGCGCACGTCGACGTCCAGGCCGCCCGCGCCGGAGGTCGCGTCGACCAGCAGCAGCGCGTCGTCGTCGGCCCCGGCGACCCGGCGGATCGGCACCGCGACCCCGGTCGAGGTCTCGTTGTGCGGGGTGGCGTAGACGTCGACGCCGGCCTCGGCGACCAGGGTCGGGGCGCTGCCCGGGTCGGCCTTGCGCACGGTGGGCTCGCCGAGGAACGGCGCGTCGGAGACGGACTTGGCGAACTTGGCGCCGAACTCGCCGAAGCTGGCGAACTGGGCCCGGTCGCGGACCAGCCCGAAGGTGGCGACCTCCCAGAACGCGGTGGCGCCGCCGTTGCCGACGATCACCTCGTAGCCCTCGGGCAGGGAGAAGAACTCGGCGATGCCGCGACGCAGCCGGGCGACCTGGTCACGCACGGTCTTCTGCCGGTGCGAGGTGCCGAGGTACGTCGTGGCGACGTCCGCGAGCGCGGAGACCGCGGCCGGACGCACCTTGGACGGGCCGCAGCCGAACCGGCCGTCAGCGGGTTTGATCTCGTCTGGGATCCGAATGGTCGATACGTCAGCCACGGTTGCGAAGATCCTTCCGATGGGCCGAGGAGCCCGGGTGCCGAGCGGTTTATCCGGCGACGCTGCCGCCCGACCATCCTCGCACCCGTCCTGTCCGGTCGGTCGGGCTATCCCATCGTGCCCACTGAGGCGTGCCCCACATCCGGGCCGGCACAATCTGGGTGGTGACCGCCCGGCGGGGCCGTCCCCGACGCCGCCGCCCGCAAGGTTGGACCCGGGAGGGACGATGGCGAGGCGGAGTCGACGTGGGCCGTCGGGGCCGGATCGTGGGCAGCTGGTGGCCCACCGGGTGGCGATGCTGCTCGGCCTGGCCGGGGCGGTCTTCTTCCTCTTCGAGGGCGTACGCGACGCGCGGCAGGACTGGTATCTGCGCGGGGCGCAGGAACGGGCGTCGGCGAGCGTCGTGCAGCTGGTCAACCGGGGCCGGGGCGGGGACGACGCTCGAATCGTCTACACCACCCGGGACGGGCGGCAGGTCACGACCACGGTCGGCGCGTACCACGGGACCAGGGCCGGTGACGTGATCACCGTTCGGTACCACCCGGTCGACCCGGCACGGTACGTCGAGGATGTGCGGACGCTTCCGCTGCGCTTTGTCGGCGCGGGTGTCGCGGCGGCCGGCTCGCTCGGCCTCGCGGCGCTGACCTGGCTCATCTGGCGGGCCGGCCCCGGGTGGCTGCCCGGTTAGGAGGGCCCTTCCACGTCACCGGCTGCCGCTCGGCGACGGGAAGGGCCCTCTTCCGGCAGTTCAGGCGTTGTGCGGGATCGCGGTCCAGCCCTCGACCTCGCTCGGCTTGCGCGGGCCGTTGCCGACGTACTTGGCGGACGGCCGGACCAGCCGGCCGAGCTTCTTCTGCTCCAGGATGTGCGCGGACCAGCCGGCCACCCGGGCGCAGGTGAACATCGAGGTGAACATGTGCGCCGGTACCTCGGCGAAGTCGAGCACCACGGCGGACCAGAACTCGACGTTGGTGGCGAGCACCCGGTCCGGCTTGCGGGCCTGCAGTTCGGCCAACGCGGCCTTCTCCAGCGCCTCGGCGACCTCCAGCCGGGGGGCGCCGAGTTCCTTGGCGGTGCGGCGGAGCACCCGGGCGCGCGGGTCCTCGGCCCGGTAGACCCGGTGCCCGAAGCCCATCAGCCGCTCACCCCGGTCGAGCAGGTTCTTGACATACCCCTCGGCGTCACCGCTGCGCTCGACAGCCTCGATCATCTCCAGTACCCGGGACGGCGCGCCGCCGTGCAGCGGGCCGGAGAGCGCGCCGATGCCGGAGGAGATGCAGGCGGCGGCGTCCGCGCCGGTCGACGCGACGATCCGGGCGGTGAAGGTGGAGGCGTTCATGCCGTGCTCGGCGGCCGAGATGAAGTACGCGTCGACCGCCTTGACGTGCCGGGGGTCGGGCTCGCCGCGCCAGCGCTTCATGAACCGCTCGACGATGGTGGACGCCTTGTCGATCTCCTTCTGCGGCACCGCCGGCAGGCCGAGACCCCGGGCCGACTGGGCGACGAAGGAGAGCGCGGTGACCGAGACCCGGGCGAGGTCCTCGCGGGCCTGCTCGTCGGAGATGTCGAGGAGCTGGCTCAGTCCCCAGTACGGGGCGAGCATCGCCACCGCGGACTGCACGTCGACCCGGATGTCGCCGGAGTGCACCGGTACCGGGAACGGCTCGGCCGGCGGCAGGCCGGGACCGAACCGGCCGTCGACGAGCAGCGCCCAGACGTTGGCGAAGGAGACCTGGCCTATCAGGTCCTCGATGTCGACGCCCCGATACCGCAGCGCCCCTCCTTCCCGGTCAGGCTCGGCGATTGCGGTCTCGAAGGCGATCACACCTTCCAGCCCCGGTTTGAAGTCGGACATGCGCGCTCCTGGATCGTCGTCCGTGCTCTCGGGGCTCGTTCCCGGTGCGCCCGGCGTTTCGGGTGTGTCGGGCTGGAGCCTCCGGCGTACTCAGGGATGTATTCGTGCCATCTTGCCTGCTGGGTAACTAACTTGCGAGTGGCCCGGGTTGTGCTGTCCGCGACACGTCCGTCACCCGGGATCGGCGTACCGTCGCCGGCCGGGGCGTCGTGGTCCGGGCGTACCGTCGGCGGGCGGCGGCCGGGGGCCGGCCGGGTGAGGGAGGAGAGGGACGTGGTGGGGGAGACGGTGCCACCTGCGGAACTACGCCAGGAGTACCCGACGACGGGCGGGCTGTCCCGAGCCGACCTGGCCGGTGACTGGTGGACCCAGTTCCACCGCTGGTTCGCCGACGCGGTCGCGGCCGGGCTGCCGGAACCGAACGCGATGGTGGTGTCGACCGCCGACGAGCGGGGGCGGCCCAGCTCCCGGACGGTCCTGCTCAAGGGGTACGACGAGCGCGGGCTGGTCTTCTACACCAACTACGGGTCCCGTAAGGGCACCGAGGCGCGGGCCAACCCGTCCGCGAGTCTGCTCTTCCCGTGGTTTCCGATGCAGCGGCAGGTGGTGATCTGCGGCACGGTGACACCGGTGGACCGGGCGGAGACCGAGGCGTACTTCGCCAGCCGGCCCCGGGGTTCCCAGCTGGGGGCCTGGGCCAGTCCGCAGTCGGAGGTGCTGGCGGACCGGACGGTGCTCGACGACCGGTTCCGGGCGGTCGTCGAGCGGTTCCCGGAGGGTACGCCGGTGCCGCCGCCACCGCACTGGGGCGGGCTGCGGGTGGTGCCGGAGTCGGTGGAGTTCTGGCAGGGGCGGGCCAGCCGGTTGCACGATCGACTGCGCTACCGTCGGTCCGGTACACAGCATTGGACCATTGAGCGGTTGGCGCCTTGAGCAGCGGTAACAGCAAGATCACGGGGGATGGTCGTGGTCGGTTCGCCCGGATGGCGATCGACGTACGACCGCTGCGGGTGCCGGCGTACCGGCGGCTCTGGATCGGCACCGCGGTGTCGACGTTCGGTCTCCAGCTCACCGCGGTCGCGGTGCCGGTGGAGATGTACGCGCTGACCGACGAGTCGTTCTGGGTCGGGCTGCTGGGCATCGCCGGGTTCGTCCCACTGTTGATCTTCGGGCTCTGGGGCGGTGCGATCGCGGACGCGATGGACCGCCGACGACTGCTGCTCGCCAGCTCGGTACTGATGTGGCTGGCCACCCTCGGCCTGCTGCTCCAGGCGCTGTTCCGGGTCGGCAGCCCGGTCCTGCTGCTGGTCCTGGTCGCGCTGCAGACGACGGCGTTCGCGATCAGTTCGCCCGCCCGGCAGGCGATCATCGCCCGCCTGGTGCCGCCGACCCTGGTCCCGGCGGCGAACACCCTGGGCTTCACCACCAGCACCTTCGGTGCGGTCGTCGGGCCACTGATCAGCGGCGTGGTCTTCTCGGTGGCCTCGGTCGAGGCGGCGCTCCCGATCGCGTACGGCGCCGACGCGCTGCTGTTCACCGTGTCGCTGTGGGCCACCTACCGGCTGCCGCCGATGCCGCCGATCCTCGACGGGGACGACGCCACGCAGCCGCGCCGGGCCGGCCTGCGCAGCATCTCGGACGGGCTGCGCTACCTCGTCGGTACGCCGGTGCTGGCGCTCTCCTTCGCCATCGACATCATCGCGATGGCCTTCGCGATGCCCCGGGCACTCTTCCCCGAGGTCGCCACCGAACGGTTCGGTGGTGGGGCGGCGATCGGCTGGCTGTACAGCGCGATCGCGATCGGCTCCGTACTCGGCGGGCTCACCTCCGGCTGGATCAACCGGATCAGCCGCCAGGGCCTCGGCCTGATCATCGCGGTGGTCGGGTGGAGTCTGGCGATCGCCGCCGCCGGGCTGGCCCACCAGCTCTGGCTGGTGGTCGGGCTGCTGGTCCTGGCCGGCGCCGCCGACCTGGTCAGCTCCGTCTTCCGGCAGTCCATGCTCCAGGTGTACGCCCCGGACCGGCTGCGCGGCCGGCTGCAGGGCGTCAACATCACCGTGGTCGCCGGCGGGCCGCGCCTCGGTGACCTGCGGTCCGGGTCGATGGCGAGCGTGTGGGGGGTCGGCGCCGCCTGGTCCGGCAGTGCCTTCGCGGCGGCGGTGCTGGCGGTACTGCTCGGGCTGCTCTTCCCAGCGCTGCGCCGCTACCGCGCCCCGGTCGCCGACGATCCGGTGGAGCCCGTCGCCGGTGCCGTGCCTGGACCGGGCAATCTGCCCGCCGCCTCCGGTCCGGCCAATTCGTCCGCCGTTCCCGGTCCGGGCGATCTGCCTGCCGCCTCCGGTCCGGCCGAACCGCCCGCCGTGCCCGGTCCGGGCGCGCCTGTTCCGAGGCGGCCGGCGGACCAGCCCGGCGTGCCGTCCGGGCGGCCCGGCGCCACGTCCGGCTAGCGGCTATCGTCCGATCAGCAACCGAGCCGCACCGCACCTCCTGTCGGGCGCGGCCGACCTAGGAGCAGCACATGGAAGACGTCAGGACGGCGGCCCGACCGCTTTCCGGTACACAGTGGACCATCTCGGCGGACGGCCACGAGGCGGTGGTGGTCGAGGTCGGCGGAGGGCTGCGGGCGTACCGGGCGGACGGGGTCGACTACGTCGACGCGTACGGCGAGGACGAGCTGGCCCCCGGCTCGGCGGGGCAGATCCTGGCACCCTGGCCGAACCGGATCCGGGACGGCCGGTACACCTTCGGGGACCGGTCGTTGCAGCTGACGTTGACCGAGCCGGAACGGCACGTCGCGATCCACGGACTGGTGAACTGGCAGCCCTGGCGGCTGGTGTCGCAGCGCTCCGACAGCGTGGTGATCCGCTGCGAGATGCCCGCCCAGCCGGGTTACCCGTGGCCGCTGGAGCTGCAGACCGAGTGGCGGGTCGGCGCGGACGGGCTGCGGGCCGAACACGAGGTGACAAACGTGGGGCGGGAACCGGCCCCGTTCGGCTTCTCGGTGCACCCGTACCTGCGGTTGCCCGGGGTGCCGGTGGACGACCTGCTGCTGCGGGTGCCGGGCCGCAACCGGCTGATGCTGGACGGGCGGCTCCTGCCGGTCGGTGCGGTCAAGGTCGCCGGCGGCGAGTACGACTTCACCGCGCCGCGCCGGATCGGTCCGGCGGTGCTCGACCTCGCCTTCGGTGACCTGGACCCGGACCAGGTCGACGCGGCCGGTTCCAGCGTCACGCTGGCCGCGCCGGACTCCTCGGCGGCGGTGAGTATCTGGGCCGACGCCTCGTTCGGCTGGTGGCAGGTCTTCACCGGAGACACCCTGACCGGCGACCGGCACCGCCGTTCGGTGGCGGTGGAGCCGATGACCTGCCCACCGGACGCGTTCCGGTCCGGCAAGGACGTGATCGTCCTCGAACCGGGGCAGACCTGGCGGGCGGCCTGGGGCATCCGCCCGGGCGCCTGAGCGACGGGACGGCCGGATGGAGTTCTCGGCGGTGGTCCGGCGGCGTCGGATGGTCCGCAACTACGACCCGGACCGGCCGGTGCCGCCGGAGGTGGTGGACCGGTTGCTCGACCACGCCGTACGGGCGCCGTCCGCCGGTTTCTCCCAGGGCTGGTCGTTCCTGGTGCTGACCGAGCCGGCGGACCGGGACCGGTTCTGGACGGTGACCAGCCCACAGGCCCGCCCCGAGGTGTCGGGAAGGGGCTCCTCCGCTACCGGAAACGACAGGAAGGGTGCCTTTCCCGCACCGGGCCGGTGGTTGACCGGGATGCGGCGGGCGCCGGTGATCGTCGTGCCGCACGCGAGTCGGGAGGCGTACCTGGACCGGTACGCCGAGCCGGACAAGGGCTGGACCGACCGGGACGAGGCCCGCTGGCCGGTCCCGTACTGGTACGTCGACACCGGGTTCGCCGCCCTGTTGATGCTGTTGACCGCGGTGGACGAGGGGCTCGGGGCGTGCTTCTTCGGACTGCCGGTGGAACGGGTCGGTGCGTTCCGGGAGGCGTTCGGGGTGCCGGACCGGTTCACCCCGATCGGCGCGGTCACGGTCGGTTACCCGGCGCCGGACCACCGGTCGGGTTCGTTGCGCCGGGGTCGCCGGCCGGTGGCCGAGGTGGTGCACCGGGGGCGCTGGGGCGGCGTGACAGATTGACCGAGAGCAGTCAGGTGCGCTACCGGAGGTAGTAACGAAACTGACATCGGCGGACAAACCACGAGGTCGTACGGGGTCGCTAGGCTGACGGGCGTCATTTGCAATCTGCGGCTTGCGCCGGGGCGGGCCGCCGGGGTGGAAACGCAAGGGGTCAGGCCAGCACGGCCATGGGGAGGGGAGCGTGCCGTCGTGATCTTCAAAGCGGTTCGGGACGGGCGACCGTACCCGGACCACGGGCTCACGTTGAAGCAGTGGGCAGAGATCCCGCCACGTCCGCTGCGCCTCGACCAGCTCATCACGACCAAGCGGGAACTCGCCCTCGACAAGCTGCTCGCCGAGGACTCCACTTTCTACGGCGACCTGTTTCCGCACGTCGTGCAGTGGGGCGGGCACCTCTATCTGGAGGACGGGCTGCACCGGGCGCTGCGGGCCGCGCTCCAGCAACGCAACCAGATCCACGCCCGGGTCCTGGTGCTGCCGGCGTCATGACCACCTACCCGTTGGAACTGCTCGACCTGGACGACGCGCTGACCGCCGAGGAGCGGGGGATCCGCGACGTCGTCCGCGAACTGGTCGCGAGCCGGGTCCGTCCGTACGTCGCCGACTGGTACGAGCAGGGCCGGGCACCGGTCCGGGAACTGGCCGCCGAGTTCGGCCGGGTCGGGCTGCTCGGCATGCACCTGACCGGGTACGGCTGTGCCGGTGCCTCGGCGACCGCGTACGGGCTGGCCTGCCTGGAACTGGAGGCCGGTGACTCCGGCGTCCGGTCGCTCGCCTCGGTGCAGGGCTCGCTCGCCATGTACGCCGTCTGGCGGTACGGCTCGGAGGAGCAGAAACAGCGGTGGCTGCCGTCGATGGCGGCCGGTACGACGGTCGGCTGCTTCGGGCTGACCGAGCCGGACCACGGCTCCGACCCGGCCTCGATGACCACCCGGGCGCGGCGGGACGGCACCGACTGGGTGCTCGACGGCGGCAAGATGTGGATCACCAACGCGCCGGTCGCCGACGTCGCGGTGATCTGGGCCCGTACCGACGACGGGGTGCGGGGTTTTGTCGTACCGATGAGCACGCCCGGGGTGACGGCGCGGGAGATCCGGCGGAAGATGTCGCTGCGCGCCTCCTCGACCGGTGAGATCGTGCTCGACGACGTCCGGCTGCCGGCCGAGGCGCAACTGCCCGGGGCGGTCGGGTTGAAGGCCCCGCTGAGCTGTCTGACCGAGGCGCGGTTCGGCATCGTCTGGGGTGCGCTCGGCGCGGCCCGGGACTGCCTGCACACCGCGCTGGAGTACGCCACCACCCGGGAGCAGTTCGGTCGACCGATCGCCGGTTTCCAGCTCACCCAGGCCAAGCTCGCCGACATGGCGGTCGAGCTGCAGAAGGGCTACCTGCTGGCGCTGCACCTGGGTCGGCTCGCCGACGCCGGCCGGCTCCGTCCGGAGCAGGTCAGCGTCGGCAAGCTCAACAACGTACGGGAGGCGTTGGCGATCGCCCGGCAGTGCCGGACGATCCTCGGCGCGAACGGGATCAGCGGGGAGTATCCGCTGCTCCGGCACGCCAACAACCTGGAGAGTGTGCTGACCTACGAGGGCACCTCGGAGGTCCACCAACTGGTCATCGGGCAGCGGCTGACCGGCATCTCCGCCTTCACCGGCTGAGACTCCGGGTCAGACCACCTTCTTGGCGCCGCGGATGGCGTTCGCCAGGGTCTCCAGGGCGGCGGCACTGCCGGCGTACGAGAACCGGGGTTCGCTGTTCCAGCCGACGATCTGGTTCGCCCGGACCGCCGGGAGCTGGTTCCAGGTCGGCTTGCTGGTCAGGTCCTTCGGCTGCAGTGTGGAACTGCGGTTGTCCAGCAGCAGCAGGTCGGCCGGGTACTTGTCGGCGTTTTCCCAGCTCAGGCCCTCGAAGTAGCCGAGGCTGTCGAGCTTGTCCGGCACGACGACGTCCACCCCGAGAGACCTGTAGTAGAGGATGTCGGAGTTGACGCCCGGGTTCGAGGCGTAGAAGAGGTCGGCGGAGGCCGAGCAGGCGAGCACCCTGAGCCCCGGCTTCTCCGCCACTGCCTGGCGGATGCTGGCGGCGGCGGCCTCGAACCGGGCCTTGGCGTCGGTGACCTTCGGCGCGGTCAGGTCGGCGCCGAGCGCGGCGGCGAGTTCGGCGTGCCGACCGATCACCGTGTCGAGTGGCGCCCGGGAGGCGACCAGTGCGACGCTTGGCGCCAGCGGGGCGATCTTGTCCTTGCTCTCGTCCGGTACGTACCAGAGCGCGCCCTCCTCGTACTGGTGGGTGACCAGCAGGTCGGGCCGGAGTGCCGCGTACTTCTCGATGTTGAACTCGCCCCAGACGTTGCCGATCACGGTCAGCCGGCTGACGTCCAGGTCACCGGCCTGTACGTCCGTCCGGCCGTCCGGCAGGGTGGTCGGGCCGAAGACCCCGACGAGCTGGTCGGTGACACCGAAGTCGTGGAGTGCGGCGGCGGTGCCGGTGAACGCGACCACCCGCTGCGGCCGGGCGTCGGTCTTCACCTGCTGGCCCCGGTCGTCGGTGAAGCTCCACGGGCCGCCGCCCGGGGCCGATCCGGAGCCGCCCGACCCGCTGTCGTTCCCGCCGCAGGCGGTGAGCAGGGCGCCGAGGCCGAGGGCGCCGGCCGCGCCGAGCAGGTTCCGGCGGCTGAGGGTACGACTGTGGGGCATGGCGGATGGCTCCTCGAACTGACGCGGATGGCGTGGCGGTACGACCCGTGGCGCGGTGGTGCGGCGACCAGCGGGCCTTAGGTTAGCCTGACCTAAGTCGGAACTGTCAAGCGGGTGAGAGTCGAGCCACCGCCGTACGCAACACCTCCCGGAACCACTCGTCCGCCCAGACCGTGTCGTCGGCGCTTCCGCCGGTCGACGGACGAAGTCGTTCCTCGGCATCGGCGAGCCCGGTCAGGCCGGGAACCGCCTCGACCGCAACCATCTCCACAAGCAGGGCCACCCCCGCCGGGTCGGCGTACCACTCCCGGACCGCGTCGAGCAGCGCCGGCACCAGTTCGGTACGCGGCTCGCCGAGCAGCCAGAGCGCCCGGGCGGCGGCGACCCGGGCCACGCCGTCGGCGAGCAGCCTCCGCAGCGACGGCAGCAGGACCTTTCGGGCCTGATCGTCGACCGCACCCAGGTCGGCGGCGAGGGCGACGGCGGCCTGGGCCGGACCGCCCCCGGTGTCCGCCCACGGGCTGCGGGCGTCCAGGATCGCGACGAGCGTCGGCAGCACCTCGGCCGGGTCGCCACCGTTGCGCCAGACGATCCGGGCCGTGGCGATCTGCACCTCCCGGTCCGGATGGATGTCGGCAGCGGTGCCGGTGAGCCGGTGGCGCAGTCGGGGTACCAGCGGGCCGAGCGCCTCGGCGGCCCGGGCCGCCGTCGGCAGCTCCCAGCCCAGCCGGTTGCCTCCCTTGGTCACGTGGGGCTCCAGGGCGGTCAGCAACGGGCCGGCGTCACCGTTGAGCCGCCACAGTTCGACGGCACAGTGCAGGTCGCCGTCGAGCGCCGCGGTCCGCAGGTACGGTTCGGTGGCCGCGTCGGCGATCCTGAGCAGGGCGAGGGTCCGGGAGACCAGCCTTGGCGCCAGCGACAGCACCGCCCGCAACTCCGGGCCGGCCTCGGCGGCGGACGGTCGCCAGCCGGGGACCCCTCCGGCCGTACCCGAGCCGGTCGTACTCCAGCCGGCGAGGAGCCCGGCGAGGCCCCGGACGACGGCGCCACCGGCATCGGCCGTTGTCGGTGTTTCGGCGTCGGCCGGGTCGGCTGCGCTGCCCGTGGTCGCGGCCAGTTCGCGGAGCTGGTGGCGTACCGCCGCCAGGTTCGCCGGGGAGCACCAGAGTCCGGTCGAGGGGAACCAGACCTCGCGCCCGGCGGCCCAGGCCGCGCAGAGCGGATCCAGCCAGCGCGGATCGCCGAGCAGGGCGAGCGTCTCCAGCGCGTGCTGCTCGGCGGTGCCATGGTTGCCGGCCACCATCGGAAAACGGGCGGCGATCCGGGCCAGGCGGTCGGCGAAGACACCGGCCGTCCGTCCCGCGCGGCGCAGCGCCCAGACGGCGGCTTCGCGGACCTCGGACACCGGATCGTCCAGGGTCGGGGCCAGCAGCGGCACGAACCGTTCGGGAGCCGAACGCTGTTTCTCGACCCGCTCGCCCAACGCCCAGATCGCGGCGCTCCGGACCGTCGGAGCCGGCGCGGCGAGCAGTCGGCCCGACAGGTCGGCGGCGACCTCGGCGGACGCGTCCCGGACAACCTCGTCCAGCACGGATCCGTGCGACAGCCAGGGCGAGAAAGCCTCGGCCTGCCCGCCGTACCCGGGATGCGCGTCCCCGTCGGCGCGAAACGCCTCGGCGAGGGAAGCCGTGCCTCCGCTCGGCCCGGCGAGGCCCGCCCGGAGCATCGCGAGCGCGGCGGCCAACCGTGCCGGGGGCGGGCCCTGGGTGACGGCGTGCCCGAGCAGTTCGGCGGAGCCGGCCGGGTCACGCAGGCCGAGCGCGAGCAGCAGCGAGGCCCGGGCACCCGGGGACTCCTCCACGTCGAGACGGTCCCGTAGCACCCCGACCGGCACCACGTCACCGCACTGGGCCAGCGCGTAGGCGGCGTGGCCCCGGACGGTCGGATCCGGGTCGGCCAGCAGCGGGCGGAGCCGGTCGGCCTCGGCCCGTACCGCCGCCCGCACCTGGTCGGCGCTGTCACCGTCCGTGTGCGCGGGATCGGCGAGCATGCCGACCAGGGCGACGATCGCGGCGCGGCGCGGCGATCCGGCCCGGGCCAGCGCGACCAGGAACCGGACCGCCGGAACCGTGGCCGGATAGACCGTGCCCTGGTGGAAGAGGCTGCTGACGACCTCGTCCCAGGCCTGCTCGACCTGCTCCGGCTCCCCGGCGGCGAGCCCGCGCAGCATGTCCGGTACGTCCCCTGCCGGCCCGTAGGCGTGGGTCAGCCCGGTCCAGTCGACGTCGTTGATCGCGGTGAGCGGCATGGGCCGGAACTGTAGGGGATTAAGGCCCGGGGTGCGGGGTAGCCGCGTGTCGTGTCCGACGAACCCCAGACGATGGCTTCGCCCGACTTTCCCCGGGTGCTGGTTCCGGTCGACCACATCGAGCCCGCCCCCCGGCGGATCCGCGGGATCCTGAACGGTGAGTGGGTGCTGGACACCACGCACGCCAAGTACGTCTGGGAGTGGTCGCACTATCCGCACTACTACGTCCCGTTGGACGACATCCGTCAGGACTTCCTGGTCGACGAGCACGACATCGAGGAGTTCAAACTCGGATCGGCCCGGCAGTACGGCCTCCGGGTCGGCGACAACTACCGGGCCGGTGTCGTCCGGGTGCACATCGACCCCTCGAAGGAGGGGCTGGTGAACATGGTGCGGATCGACTGGCAGGCCCTCGACACCTGGTTCGAGGAGGACGAGGAGGTCTTCGTCCACCCCCGGGACCCGTACACCCGGGTCGACGCGCTGCGTTCGACCCGGCACGTACGGGTCGAGCTCAACGGTGAGCTGCTGGCCGAGACCCGGTCCCCGGTGCTGGTCTTCGAGACCGGCGTACCGACCCGCTTCTACCTGAACCGGGCCGAGGTGCACCTGGGCCGGCTGATTCCGACCGAGACCGTGACCGCCTGCCCGTACACCGGCCGGACCAGCAACTACTGGTCGGTGCGGATCGGCGACACCCTCCACGAGGACGTCGCCTGGGCGTACGACTTCCCGAGCCACCTGCTGCAGCCGATCGCCGGAATGGTCTGCTTCTTCAACGAGAAGGTCGACCTCGTCGTCGACGGGAAACGGCTGCCCCGGCCGCAGACCCGCTGGTCGAAGTGACGCCGCGATCCCGGTGTCCGAGGAACTGCTGGGCCGCGTCGTCGAGGTACTGGTCGTCGTCGTCGAGGCGGTCGGTGCCGCGGTCATCTTCGTCGGTGCGGTCTGGACGGCGGGCCGGTTTGTCGTCTCCGGCCTCCGCTACCGTTCCGCCGCCGTCTTCACGCCGATCCGACTGTCGTTGGGTCGCTTCCTGACCCTGGGGCTGGAGTTCCAGCTCGCCGCGGACATTCTCCGGACCGCCGTCTCGCCGAGCTTCGGGCAGCTCGGCAGGCTGGCCGCGATCGCTACCATCCGGACCGCGTTGAACTACTTCCTGCGTCGGGAGATCGAGCGGGAGCAGCGGCAACTCGGCACCCCGGCCGATGCGGGCCACCCTGCCCGGCCCGGTCCCAGCCGGTCCGGGTCATCCGGTCGCTCCGGTGTGGACCGGCGATGAAACCGTGGACGACCCTGCTCACCGCGGTGGCGCTGGGCACCGCGGCGGTGGTGCTGCTGACCGCCCGCTCGTGGCGTACCGCACTGCGGATACTGCTCGACCTGCTGACCGCCGTCGGGTTGATCCGGTTGTCCGCCGCGCAGACCTGGACGGACCTGGCGGCGGCGGCGGTGGTCGTCGCCCTGCGTCAGCTCGTCTCGACGGCCCTGCTCGGCAGCGGTCACCGTACGGAGCGACCGGGCGGGGCGAAAGTCCTGTTCGGCACCGGTCATCGCGTGGACCGGCCGGGCGGGGCCGACGGGACGAGCCCGGGCGGGCCGGGGTGAGTACGTGGGCGGGGGACGCGCTCGGCCCCGGTCCGGGTTGGGGCCGGGCCGGGGCCGAGCACCGGTGGGGTCGGGACGCGTTGGCCGACACCGGTGGGGGGTGGTGCTGGTCGGTGCGGAGTCCGCCGGTCGGCAGGGTCCGCACGGGCGGTGACCGACCGGGGACGGGCCCGGGCCTGGCCCGTCCCCGGTCGGTCCGTCAGAAGCCGCGCCTGCTGTTCGGATCGGCGGCGACGGCGAGGACCTGCTGCAGGCCCCGGTACGCGGCCTTGGGCTGGAAGTTCTCGTCCATCGGGGTGGCCGCGCCCTGGCCCTCGAAGAAGCCGGGGACCCAGCTGTACTTGTCGGTGAAGCCCCAGACGGTGAACATCACGCACTTCGGGGTGAGCAGGCAGGCCTGGAGCAGCGTGTTGAAGCTGCCGACCTGGCCGGCCTCCTTGTACGTGTCGACCGGCAGGAAGAACCGGACGTCGACCTCGGTGAACGCGGTCTCCAGACCGAGCTTGTCGAAGCGGGCCAGGTTCTGCGGGGCGTCGATCGGCAGCGGGTACTGCAGGTCCAGGTGGCCCTGGAAGCCCTGGCCGTGCAGCGGCACCCGCTGCTTGCGCAGCTGCTTGGCCAGCTCGTAGTAGGCCGTGCTCTTCGGGTTGATGTTGTCGATCGCGTAGTCGTTGAGGAAGAGCTTGGCCCTCGGGTCGGCGGCGTGTGCCCAGCGCAGCGCGTCGGCGATGTAGTTCTCGCCGAGGTGCTGGCGGAAGATGGTGTCCCGGAGCACCGGCGCGTCGCCGTCGGTGAACGCCTCGTTGACCACGTCCCAGGCCCGGACCTTGCCCTTGTAGCGCTTCACCACGGTGGTGACGTGGTTACGGACGATGGTGCGCAGTTCGGCCGGGGTGATCGAGCCGTCGGCGACGCCGTTGCTCAGCCAGGCGGGAAGCTGGCTGTGCCAGAGCAGGGTGTGACCGTGGACCTTCTGCCCGTTGCGCCGGGCGAACTCGACCAACTCGTCGGCGGGGCCCCAGTTGTACGTGCCGCGGGTCGGCTCCAGGCTCTCCCACTTCATGGCGTTCTCGGCGGTGACCGCGGAGAATTCCTTGGCCGCCAGCTCCCGGTAGACGGCGTCGTTGGTCAGGTTGTTGACGTCGATCGCCGTACCGAAGCCGAGACCGTGCTTCTTGGCCAGCACCCGCAGCGGCAGGTCGGTGGTGACCGGTGTGGGGGCGTGCCAGCCGCCGGTCGCCAACGTCTGACCGGTGGGCACGAGTGCCTGGGTCGGCGCGGCCGTGGCGGACGAGGGCCCGACCGCGTAGAGCGCGCCGGCGGTGAGCACGCCGGCGACCATTATCCGGAGCTTCTTCATGTCGAGCGAAACCTCCAGGGGTGGGGGTTCGACGCCGACCACCGGAGTGGCCGACGGCGACGCGCGTGCCGGGGACGGGTACGCGCGGATCTCCCCTCGAACGCGCGCCGGGCGTCGAATTGCTGCACCCCGCACTGTCAGAGATCCGACATCTCTGATGAAGATCTGAAGCTTGCCATCAGGTCACGTGAATGTTATCGGGTATCGTCCTAGTTGGACATCAACGCCGCGAACTGCTCGGCGGTCAACTCCGACCGGAACAGCCGCCGCAGGTTGGTGTTGAGTTTCGACGCCGTCTCCGGGTCCACCGCCTGATCCCAGGCCAGTCCGTACGACGGCGCCCGGGCCACCAACTCCGAGATCGAGGTGGTGAACTCGGCGTGCGTACTGCCCCGCAACCGGGTCGCCGCGTCGACCACCGGCGGCACCTCACCGTCGGCGACCAGGTCGTCCAGGTACGCGTCACCGGCGACCGCCCGGACGAAGTCGACCGCCGCCGCCCGGTGCCGGCTGTGCCCGGCCACCGAGAAGTACTGCGCCGGCACGCCGACCAGGTCCGCCGGGTCACCGACCCCACCGGCCACCGCCGGGAACGGCACCCAGCCGAGCCGGCCGTCGAGGACAAAGTCGGAGTCCCGGCCGAGCTGGGTCGGATACTCCCAGGTCCCCATCAACTGCATCGCGGCCTCCCCGCTGGCCAGACGCCGACCCGCCGTGCCGTCGTCGTAGCCGATCGACGCGAAGTCGGCGCCGAAGGCACCCCGTTCGGCGAGGTCCCGGGCCTCGCGCAGGGCCTGCAGCACGGCCGGCTTCGTCCAGGCATCCGGCCGGCCGGCGGCGACGTCCGCCGTCGTACCCGGGCCGCCGATCCGCTCCGCGAGGTACATCACGTACATCAACTCGGTCCAGCCCTGAGCGCCGCCGAGGGTCAACGGAATGGTCCCGTTCGCGGAGAACCGGTCCACCAGCTGGAGCAACTCGGCATAGGTGCGGGGAGGCCGCAGATCGGCCCGGGCGAAAACGTCCCGGTTGTAGAAGAGCACCACCGGATGCGTACCGCTCATCGGCAGCCCGTACTGGCGGCCGTCGACCGCGCCACCGGCGAGCACGTCCGGCAGGAACCGCTCGGCCACCCCGGGCCGCTCCCGCAGCGGCCCGGTCAGGTCCAGCAACCGGCCGGTCCGGGCGAGCCGGGCCAGCTCCGCCCCGCCCCAGCTGACAAAAACGTCCGGGCCGGCCGGATCCTCGCCGACGCCCCGCAGCCGTTGCTTGTACTCCTCGTTGCCGTACAGGGTCAGCTCCACCCGTACGCCGGTCTCCTCGCCGTACCGCTCGACCAGCTCCTGCAGGGCGGAGTCCCGGACCGGCGGGGTGATCGCCCAGACCCGGATCGTCGCGTCCCCGTCGTTCGCGGGTGGGGCGCCCAGGCCGCCGCCCCGGATCAGCTGCGTGCCGGTCAGGGTCACCGCGAGCACCAGGACCGCCGCCGCCACGCTGGCCAGGCCGGCCCGCCGCCGCTGGCCACGTCGGTAGCGGCGGCGGATCACCGTCAACGTCTCCGGGCCGGCCGCCGGCAGCGCGGCCTGCGCCTCCGACAGCGTGGCGGCCAGTTCCTCGGCGAGCCGCCGATCGTCGGTCGAACCAGTCTCGTCAACCACGTACGCTCCGAATCGTCGGCCGGACCTCCCCCAGATGCGCCCGCAGGGCACGTCTGGCTCGCGCGTACCGGCTGGATACCGTGCCCGGCGGCTCGCCGCAGATCCCGGCGATCTCGCTGAACGTGTAGCGGTAGAGCACATGCAGGACCACGACGGTGCGTTCGGGTTTGCCGAGCTCCTGCAACGCCTGCCACAGCGCGCCGTTGCTGACCACCGCCCCGGCCGGGTCGTCCGGACGGTGGTCCACCTCGTCGGTCGGGACCTCCCGCCGCCACCGCCGCCACCGGCTGACGTTGCGGGTCACGATGACCTGCCGGGCGTACGCCTCGGGATTCTCCCGCGCCTTGCGCCAGCGCTGCCAGACCTCGACCACCGCGATCTGGGCCAGGTCGTCCGCCTCGGCCACGCTGCCGCTGATCAGGTACGCGAACCGCCGCAGTGCGTCCAGGCGCGCCCGAGCGAACTCCTCGGAGTCGCTGAAGGCACCATCGGCCATCGCCGGTTCCCTCCTGTCGGACCACAGACGCCGAACGCCGTCGATCCGTCCGAGTGTAGGGAAGGGCCCCTGCTGTCGCGTTTCGTCGAGGAAGGGCCCTACCCGACCGCTCAGCCGGCGTGCCGGCCGGTCTGCCGCTCGGCGAGCTCGACCGCGTTGCGGAAGAGCATCGCGACCGTGGTCGGGCCGACCCCGCCGACCCGGGGCGTGATCGCGCCGGCCACCGTCGCGCACGACTCGTCCAGGTCCGGCAGGAGCCGACGCCCCTCGTACCGGACCCCACCGCCGATCGCGACCGCGCCGGGCCGCAGGTGCTCCGGCCGGACGATCCCGGGTACGCCGACCGCGGCGACCACGATGTCGGCCCGCCGGGTGTGCCGCTCCCAGCCGGGTACGCCACTGTGCACCACGGTCACCGCCGCGTCGGCGGTCGCCCGCTTCTGGCTGAGCAGCAGGGAGAGCGGACGCCCGAGGGTCGTACCCCGACCGAGGACGACCACGTCCCGGCCGACGACCGGGATCTGGTGGAAGGCGAGCAGTGCCTCGATCCCGGCCGGGGTGCAGGGCACCGGGCCGGGCAGCCCGACCGCGAGCCGGCCCAGGTTCTCCGGGTGCAGCCCGTCGACGTCCTTCGCCGGGTCGATGGCGAGGATCGCCGCCGGATAGTCGAGGTGTGCCGGGGTGGGATGCTGGACCAGGATCGCGTGCACGTCCGGGTCGGCGTTGTACGCCTCGATCGCCCGTACCAGGTCGGCCTGGGTGGCGCTGGCCGGCAGGTGGGTGTGCGGGGAGGCGAAGCCGAGGTCGGCGGCCCGCTGCTGCTTCATCCGGATGTAGCCGGCGCTGGCCGGGTCGTCGCCGACCAGGATCGTCGCCAGGCTCGGTACCACCCCGGCCGACCGCAGTGCGGTGACCCGGGCGGCGACGGAGTCGAGGACCGCCTCGGCGACCGGGCCTCCGGGCAGCAGACGGGCGGTGTGGGTCGGGTTCTGGGTCAGGGTCACGGGGCTTCCTCTCGACAGCGGGAAAGCCCCGGCACCCAGGCGTACGGCGACGGAGTTCAAGTCCGGGCGGTCCGTTCCCCGGTGGTGCTCCACCTGCGCGCCAGTCGCGGAACCGCCGCCGCCAGCGTACTCCGGGACGGGTCCGGATGCCGGGCGCGGCGGCGGTGGAGGGCGGCGGCGACGACGGCGGTGGCGATGCCGAGGACGGCGTAGCCGGCGAGCACCGTCAGCGACTGGGCGATGGCGTGACCGGCGAAGTAGACGGTGTTGCGGACGGCGGTGGTGGCGGCGCCAGGCGGCAGCCAGGAGCCGATCGCGCGCCAGAACGGCGGCAGCAGCACGTGCGGGTAGGCGCCGCCGGCGCTGGGGTTGCCGAGCACCACGAAGAGGACCACCGCGGCGCCGATGCCGATGACGCCCAGCAGGGTCTGGAGGGCGACCGTGACGGCGGCGGAGGCAAAGACCGTGAGTGCGCCGATCGCCCACAGTTCGAGCAGGTGGCCGCTGAGCGCGCCCATGACCGGGCCGGCGATCAGGGCGCCGCCGAGGCCGGAGGCGACCGCGTACAGCGCGAGCACACCGAGCCGGACGATGGTGCGGTGCGGGTTGGCCGGGCGGGCTCCGGCGGCCATGCCGAGGATGGCGGCGGCGAGGTAACCACCGACGATCCAGCCGAGGGCGAGATAGAACGAGGACATCCCGCGACCGTCGCCGGCGTCCGGCGGGCGCAGGTCGGTGACCCGCACCTGCCGGTGCTGCTGGGCCTCGATCGTCTCGGCGATCTGCTGGGTGGTGGCGGAGACCGCGGGGCCGGCGGCCGAGGCGACCAGCAGGGTGTCGGTGCTGCTGCGGGGGTCGACGACGATCGCGGCGTCGACGGTGCGGTCGAGGATGAGGGTACGGGCCCGCGCCTCGTCGGTCACCGGACGGGCCCGCAGCGGCTCGTCGGGCAGGTTGTCCAGCTGGGTGACGAGCTGGTCGGAGACTTGGGCGGGGGCGACGACCGCGACCGGGATGTGCCGGGGTTTGGGCGCGT
Organism: Plantactinospora sp. B5E13; assembly: GCF_039871775.1. NCBI lineage: Bacteria > Bacillati > Actinomycetota > Actinomycetes > Micromonosporales > Micromonosporaceae > Plantactinospora > Plantactinospora sp. B5E13. The sequence continues at coordinate 74,216 of NZ_JBDPLT010000007.1, read as the reverse complement.
GGAAGGCGCCGATGTAGGACAGGACAAATCCCAGCTGCACGGCCAGGACGGCGACGACCAGCGAGATGGTGCGCGGGCTGACCGCGTCGCGTAGTTCGGCGACGAAGCTGGCCCGTCCGGTGGGCGGTGTCGGGTCCGGGGTGGGTTCAGCGGACGGGGTACGCATGGGGTTTGTCCTTCGGGTCGGGGTCGGCAGCCAGGGCGGCGGATCGGACTGGTCGGCAGGTGGGGCGGGTCGGCGGGCAGGTGCCGCCCCGGTTCAGCGGGTGTAGTCGACGAGGGTGGTCAGGTCGTTCACCGTGTAGCCGAGCGAGAGGCGGAAGCCGGTGCCGGTACGCCGTACGGCCAGGTCGGCCAGTTCCTCGCCGTGGGCGGGCGGGAATGCCAGTTCGCCGTTGCCGGCCCACGCCTCGGCGACGTGCACGTCGTCGAGGACCGCGAGGACGAGTTCGTGGACCGCCGGCTGGTCGTACCGCCCCTTGGCGAGTCGGGGAAAGTAGCGCAGGTTGACGACCGGCCGACCACCGAAGAGGGCGGCGGGGTTCTCGACCGGCTGCCGGAGGGTGACCCGGGCCTCGGCGATCCGCTGTCCGGCGGCGGAGGCGGTGGCGGCGAACTCGCCGCCGGGCGCCACCGCCGGGGTGGCGGGTCCACCGGTCGGGAAGGCGCGGGTCTGGTGGATGCTGCCGAGCTTCTTCGGGAAGCCCTGGATCCAGCCGCGGGCCAGGGCGGCGTCGTTGTCGACGTAGATGTACGGGCACCAGGCCACCGGGGTGTCGTCGTTCCAGCGGGCGTCGAGCAGGACGAGGAACTCGTGGTACTGGGCGCGGGCCGGGTCGAGGTACTCCCGGTCGGTGCCGGAGTACTGCCAGTCGACGAACATCGCGACGCCGCGTCCGGCGCTGTCCGGGTCGAGGGTGAGGCCGGCGGGAAGCGTCGCCTGGGCGGCCTCCGGGTCGGTGAAGAACTCGAGACCGATGGCGGTGCCGGCGTAGCTCCACGGCGGGGTGGCGGCCAGGTTGGCTTCGCCGCGAGGGGAGAGGGGAACGGTGTAGCCCTGCATGACGTGCTCCTTCCGGCAAACGATACGCGACGTATCGTTTCGTTCGAGGGAGACCGTAACACGCCTTGACCGAAAAGTGAAACGCTACGTATCGTTCTGCTCATGCAGTCGTCAGCCAACTCAGGGGCGCCAACCGGCTCGCGCCCGTCAACCGGTTCGCGCCCGTCAGCGGCCTCCCGCTCGGCCGCCGGCCCGCGCTCGGCCTCGAAGATCCTGGGTGCGGCGCGGGACGTCCTGGCCCGGCAGGGCTACGCCGCCCTCACCATCGAGGCCGTCGCGGCGACCGCCGGGGTCGGCAAGTCGACGATCTACCGCTGGTGGCCGAACAAGGAGACGCTGCTCGCCGACGCGCTCGCCGAGATCTTCCGGGGTGACGAGATTCCCGACCTGGGTGACACCCGGGCCGAACTGCGTCGGGCCGTCGACATGACGATCGACAACTACGCCAACGAGGACCTGGCGACCGCGCTGCCCGCGCTCGCCGCCGGACTGCTGCCCAATCCCGAGCTGATGGCGGGCTTCCGGGAGGGGTTCCTGCGCCGCAAGCGGGAGAACATCGCGGTCGCGTTGCGCCGTGGGGTCGCGCGCGGCGACCTGCCGGCCGATCTCGACACCGACCTGGTGCAGGACCTCTGGGCCGGCACCGTCCTGTACCGCCGGCTCATGGTCGGCGCGTCGCTCGACGACAACCTCGCCGAACGCCTGGTCGACCTCGTCTTCGCGTCCGCGTCCGCGCTCACCGTTGGTACGGCCACCCCGGACTGAGCCCGGTCGGCCGATGGGCATCCCGCGCGACTCGACGTTGAGCTGGGCAAACGTGACGGCGGGCGAAGGCGGGCAGATCCGACTCGCGGGTGTCGTACCAGGGCCGTACCGTTTGATTCAGGTACTTCTCTGACAAGGACGGTGAGGGCGCGATGTCCCGACCAGGTGATGTCAACGAGCCCACGCGTGAGGTTCCCGGGTACGCGAAGGGGCAGGCTGCGCCGGCTGTCCCGACCGACCCCTGGGCGAGTGAGGGCGACACGACGCCGTTCGACGCCGCACGGCCCGCCACCGACCACACCACCACCGAGCTGCAGCCGTCCGGCGGCGGCGGGTGGGGGCGCGGCATCCTCGTCCTGGTCGGCGTCATCGGCCTGGTCGCGGTGCTGGCGCTCGGCGCACAGATCAGCGGCATCCTGCCGGACTGGCGCAACCCGTTCACCAAGGAGCAGACCGACCGCAGCCAGCCGCCACTGCTGAAGTCGATCCAGGACCTCAGCCGGTACGTCGCGGCCGAGGGCAACTTCGAGGTCGTCGTCGACCTCGAGCAGAACCGCCGCTACGTCCCCGACTTCCTGCTCGGCGAACGCACCCTGTTCGTCGGCGCCGGCACCGTCGACGCGTACGTCGACTTCGGGCAACTCGGCGAGGGGGCGATCGTCCAGGCACCGGACCAGAAGTCGGTCGAGATCAAGCTGCCGGCGCCGCAGCTCGGCCAGGTCAACCTCGACCTGGAACGCAGCTACGTCTTCGCCGAGGACCGGGGCATCCTCAACCGGCTCGGCGAGGTCTTCGGCGGCGACCCGAACCGGCAGCGCGAGACCTACCTCAAGGCCGAGCAGAAGATCGCGGAGTCGGCGAAGAGCAGCGGGCTCGGTGAGCGGGCCCAGGAGAACACCCGGAAGATGCTGGAGCAGCTGCTCCGCTCGCTCGGCTACGAGAAGATCACCATCACCTACACCCAGCCGTAGCACCTTCCGGACGATCGAACGCCTGACGGCGGCGCGGGTCAACCCGCGCCGCCGTTACTGTTGGTGGCCGCCGTCGCGGTCGGCGATCGCCGCGACAGGAAATTCGGGTGCCGAGGCAGCGGCTGGCGCCGTACCGGCGTTGGAGACGGTATGACTGACAGGCACCTGAATGAACGCTGACCTCGAACGGGAGTTCAGTGAGTTCGTCGAGGCCCGGTCGCACGCGCTGTTCCGTACCGCCCTGGCCCTCACCGGTCACCGGCAGCAGGCCGAGGACCTGTTACAGACGGTGCTGGCCCGCAGCGTCCGGCACTGGGCCCGGATCCGGACGGAGGCGCCGGAGGCGTACCTGCGGACGGCGTTGTACCGGGAACAGACGAGTTGGTGGCGCAGCCTGCGGCGACGGCGTGAGGTGAGTGTCGAGCGGCTGCCGGAACCAGCCACCCGCGACGACACGGCCACCGTCGATCTCCACCTGGCGCTGCGGCAGGCACTGGCGCAGCTTCCCCCCAAACGGCGCGCGGTGCTGGTGCTGCGCTACTTCGAGGACCGCCCGGACAGCGAGATCGCCGAGATCCTCGGCTGCTCCGAGTCGACCGTACGCAGCCAGGCGGCCCGGGCGCTCACCCGACTCCGCGAACTCTGCCCCAGACTCGACATCCTCCAGGCGAAGGAGACCGTAGGCCGATGAACCCCCACGTCACCGGGGCCATCCGGAACACATTCGAGGAACTGGCCGACTCCGCGCCGCCGCCCACCGGGCTGGCCCAGGTCACGCTCGCGCGGGCCCGACGGCAGCGGATCACCCGACTGGGCGCGGGCGGCGGTCTGGCCACCGCGCTCTGTGCGGCACTGGTCGGGCTGCTCGCCACCGTCGTCCCCACCGGCGACGGCCCGGCCGAACAGGCGGCGGCCGGGGCTCCGGGTCGCGATTCGGTGGTCACCGCCTACAGCGGCATCCGCGACCCCGACGTCCAGGATCCGAGCCCGAACTTCTTCTACTCGGTGGTGCTGAACCGGAAGACGGGCCAGTACGACCGGTTGCCGTACCGGTTCGCCATGCCGTCACCGGACGGCAGCCAGGTGCTGGTGGGCACCGGCGACAACGCCGTGCCCCACCCGACCCGGGTCGGCATCCTGGACCGGGCCGGTGGGCAGGTCCGCTGGCTGCCCACCCCCGAGATCGGTGCTGCCAACGTCTGGGGGTACGCGGACTCCGGCAGTTGGTCTCCCGACGGGCGGCAGATCCTCTTCACCTACCGGCCCAAGCAGGACGGGCAGGCCGGCTTCCTGCTTACCGACGCGGCGACGCTGCAGACCCGGTTCGTACCGCTGCCGGACGTCGAGGCGGAGAACACCCGGGGGCTCAGCCTGGCCTGGGCTCCGGGTGGGGTGGGGGTCGTGCTGACCACCAGCCGGAATGTCGACGAGAGTCAGCCGGGTGTGGTGACCGGGATCCGCTTCTACGACCTCACCGGACGGCTGGTACGGACCCTGCCGGCCAGCGTGCCACTGGCCGACGGCGCCGGGATCTCGCCCAACGGGAGCCAGTTGGCGCTGGTGGATCCGAACCTTCCCGGTCCGACGAGGGTGACCGTCGTCGACGCCGCGACCGGTGTCCAGCGGGCGGTGGTCGACCTGGGCTCGCCGGCCCGGCTGGTCGGCTGGACCGACGACACCCATCTGCTGCTGTGGGTCTTCGCCGACTCCGCCCCGGGTGCGGAGCAGGAGACCGGGCTGGTGGTCGTCGACCTGACCGGAAAGGTCGTCCGGACGATCCGCCCGGCGGCCGACCAGCCACAGCAGACGTTTGTCGGCCCGGCCGACGGGCTGCCCGCCGAGGCGGAGCAACTGACCTTCTGACCGGTACGGATCCGGCCTTTCACGGCAACGCAGGTGCGACGTCGGAGAAATGGCGCGGGTCCGGTTTTCGGAAAAGCGGTACGCCGGGTCCGGGGCACCTGCCGGAAGAGGCGTGTGGTTCGACGGCGGCGCGGGGCTCCCCACCCGTGCCGCCGTCATGGTCCGGACGGCGGACGTGGGAAATAGGCCCGACTCGTCCGGTCCACCGCCATCGGCGGAAATTCGCAGGTGGATGGTGGAGTCTGCCCGCCGACAGTTTGTCATCGACCGCCCGATCGCCGTGCCAGACTGACGCCGGGGTCGATTCGGGTCACCTGTCCCGCCAAGAAATCCGTATCTCCGACCGGTGGATATCCATATTCCTGGCTCGGGGAGTAATCGTATTCGTGGCTGGGGGCAGTGGAGGCATTTGCATCGACTTTAATCAATTCATGGATACGAGGGGGAACCGCAGTGACCGATCATCTGGAGAACATGCCGGTGTCCCGGCGTGACCTCATCCGGATTTCCGGGGGGACAACGCTGGCCGCCGTGACGCTCGGCTCGCTCGGCGTGCCGGCGGCGGCCGGGGCCAGCCCGACACCGGCGAGCCGGCCCGCCGCCGACGGGGTCGGCTCGGCCTCGGCCAGCCCGGCGGCCCGCACCAGGCTCCGCTCCACCGGAGCCGACCTGCTGATCCGTGACGGCTCGCCGCACTGGTGGCTCAGCCCGGACATCTGGGCGGTGCCGGGCACCGACCCCAACGGCACTCCGGGCACCCCGGCCGCCGGTGACGTCGCGTACGTCTGGGCGCGGGTGCGCAACACCGGGCGGGAGGACGCGGTCGGTGTACAGCTCCGGTTCTACTGGGGCAACCCGTCGGTGCAGATGTTCTACAGCACCCTCAACCCCATCGGTACGGCGTTCGCCGACGTCGCCGCCGGTGACACCCAGGAGGTGCTCTGCCTGGTGCCGTGGAACGTGGTGACCGTCAACGACGGACACGAGTGTCTCGTGGTGGTCGCCAGCCTGCCCGACGACCCGCCGCTGCCGGACGCCGTCGACCCGGTCGGACATCCGAACGTCGCCCAGCGCAACCTGACCCTGGCCAGCGCCGGCAAGAGCGACTTCAAACTGACCCTGACCGTCACCGCCGGGCGCCGCGAACCGAAGCGGGTCCGGATCAGCGCCCTGGTCGGCGGCGAACTGCCGAAGGAGACGCTGCCGACGCTCGGGCTGCGTGACCACCGGCCGGTGGAGAAGCCGCTGGTCGAGGTCGGGTTCTCGACGAAACCGATCACCGACCCGAACGACGGCGTCGGCGAGCCCGAGCTGGAGCTGGAGGTGCCGGCCGGGCGCAGTGTGCCGGTCCACCTGACCGTACGCGGCGGGCGGGACCTGGCCGGTGGTGAGTACCAGCTGGTCGAGGTCGTCGAGTCGGACGGCAAGCAGACCCTTGGCGGGATCTCCTTCGCGGTGGTCGGTCCGGAGGGGGTCCGGTGAGCGCCACGCCGATGGCCGTGCAGACCCGGCCGTTCGCCATCGAACCGTTCACCAACGTGATGCTGCCCGACGGCATCTTCGACAACGCGCTCTACAAGCTGCGGATCGCCTGCCACTACACCAACACCTCGGGCGGCGACCTGACGAACGTCACGATCTACCTGGAGAGCGTCGGCGACCCCGGGATCGTGGTGACCGGGCAGACGTACACCTTCGCCCGGATCCCGGCCGGTGCCTCCGTGCTGGTCAGCTGGGCGGCCGACTTCCAGCACGCTTCACCCGGCAAGCCGCTGGTCAGCTTCGTCGCCCGGGCGGACGGTTTCAGCTCGGCCCGGTCGATCCGGCAGATCTTCGTCTCCCAGACCCGGTACGACGAGACGACGAAGACGTACTCGATCCAGATCCCGGAGGGGCGGCTCGAACTCTCCAAGGTGACCGTCGTACCGCCGGCCAAGGGCGAATGGTGGGCCGGGGAGAAACCCGACGGCGAGAAGCGCAAGCCGTGGCACGGCCCGTACGTCCCGACCGGCTGCACCCTGGTCTGGGTGCCGAACCCCGCCTATCCGGGTACCCACGGCGAGCTGCCGTTCGAGGACCCGTGGTGGAAGGTGCTGGCGTTGATCATCCTGGTCATCGCCGCGATCGTCGGCATCATCGCGGCGGCGGTCGGCGCGGGCACCTTCTACGTCGGGATCAAGGGCGAGTTCGAGGAGACCGATCCCGGGGTGGTGACCGAGTGCTGCAAACCGGCGCCGGGCGACGTGTTGAAGGGCGGCCTCACCGTCGCCGGGGTGGCCGGGGTGATCGCCTCGGTCGCGTTGGCGGTGGCGCTCTCCGACGAGGCCGACCCGCACTGGCGCGGTCAGGAGGCAACCCCGCCCGGGCCGGGCGAGCTGACCGTCGGCGAGCGCGTCGAGGCGCACTGGACGCTGCTCGACGAGCCGTACGCCGGGAAGCCGTACCGGACCCGGGTCAGCTGGTCGTACGAGCGGACCACCACCGGCGGCGTCTACCAGCACCTGGTGGAGGAGGAGCAGACCAACATCCACGTCACCGACGAGGTCAAGGTGGTCACCCCGGACACCGTCGCCTCGCCGGGCACGCTCTGGGCCCGGGCGACCTTCACCCGACCCGACGCGACCCTGTTCAGCGGCCCCGACCTGTACGCGTTCGCGCTGTTCCGGGCACCGCAGGGGCTCTACTTCGTGGTGCCGTTGACCGACGACGGTGTCGGGTTCGACGACTCGGCGTCCGACGGGGTCTACACCGGTGGTCTGCACCTGCGGGAGGCGCTGCCGGAGCTGAAGAAGGCCGACCAGACTCCGTACGGCATCTGGAAGGTCTACGTCTTCGCCCAGGACGTGAACCGGGTGGCACCGGGCACGCCGCCGCAGATCGCCGCCCAGACCATCGGCGGGTTCTTCGTGGCCAGCGCGGTCCAGATCGCCTTCGACCCCAACCTGCCCTGCCCGCTTGAGGCGCAGTCCAGCATCAAGGTCGTCTGATCCGGGTCGGGTCCGCCGGAGCGTCGAACCGGATGCTCCGGCTCCCCGGCGCACGGCGGTCGCCGGAGCACGCGCCGGTCGGGGTCAGTGTGCGGCGGCGTAGTGCCGGTCCTCGTTCGGCATGACGATCCAGAGCGCCAGGTAGATGACCACCTGCGGTCCGGGCAGCAGCACCGAGAGGACAAAGAGCAGCCGCATCAAACCGGCGGACATGCCGAAGCGGCGGGCCAGGCCGGCGCAGACGCCGGCGATCAAACGATTGTCGCGGGGGCGGGCGAGCTTGCGGCTCATCGTCGTCTCTCCTCGTCAGGGAACGGTCGCTGATTCCACGGTAGGAACCGGCCGAGGTGCCGCCCTCGGTCTCCAGACGGAGCCAAACACCCCGTACCCGTAGGGACGTACCCCGGAGGGACGGCCGCCATGCTCCCGTCACCAGCTCCGGGTAGGCTCGCGGACCGGCAGGTCAGGGCCATGCTGGAGGAGTACCGGCGCGCACGCCCGAGGCCAGGGTCGGCAACGGGGCCGGCCGGGAGGAGTTTCGATGATCAGCGCTTTCGACCTGTTCACCGTCGGGATCGGGCCGTCCAGCTCGCACACCGTCGGCCCGATGCGGGCGGCCCGGACCTTCGCGGCCGGGCTCAAGGCCGACGGACTGCTCGCGGTCACCGGCCGGATCCACGCCGAACTGTTCGGCTCGCTCGGCGCCACCGGGCACGGGCACGGCAGTGACCGGGCGGTCCTGCTCGGCCTGGCCGGGGAGGCGCCGGAGACGGTGGACCCGGACGGGGTGGCCGCGACCGTGGCGCAGGTCCGGACCGAGCGGCGGCTGAACGTGCTCGGGGCGCACGTCGTCGACTTCGACGTCGACCGGGACCTGGTACTGCACCGGCGCCGGTCGCTGCCGTTCCATCCGAACGGGATGACCTTCACCGCGTACGACGAGACGGGTGGACCGCTGCGGACCCGGACCTACTACTCGGTCGGTGGCGGTTTTGTGGTGGACGAGAGCGCGACCGGCGCGGACCGCATCAAACCGGACAACACGCGGGTCCGGTACCCGTTCCGCACCGGCGCCGAACTGCTCGCCCTGACCGCCGAGACCGGGATGTCGATCAGCGACATCATGCTGGCGAACGAACGGTCCTGGCGCGGCGAGGCGGAGATCCGGGCCGACCTGCTGGAGATCTGGCGGGTGATGCGGGAGTGTGTCGAGCGGGGCAGTACCCGGGACGGGGTGCTCCCCGGCGGGCTGAAGGTCCGCCGCCGGGCGGCCGAGCTGCGCCGCGGCCTGGAGGCGGATCCGACCTCCACCGACCCGCTGCGGGTGATGGACTGGGTGACCCTCTTCGCGCTCGCGGTCAACGAGGAGAACGCCTCCGGCGGCCGGGTGGTGACCGCGCCGACCAACGGCGCGGCCGGGATCATCCCGGCGGTGTTGCACTACTACAGCCGGTTCGTGCCCGGCGCCTCCGAGGAGGGGGTGGTCCGGTTCCTGCTGGCCGCGGCGGCGATCGGGGTGCTGTTCAAGGAGAACGCCTCGATCTCCGGCGCCGAGGTGGGCTGCCAGGGCGAGGTCGGGTCGGCGTGTTCGATGGCGGCGGCCGGGCTTGCCGAGGCGCTCGGCGGCACCCCGGCCCAGGTGGAGAACGCCGCCGAGATCGGCATGGAGCACAACCTCGGGCTGACCTGTGACCCGGTCGGCGGTCTGGTGCAGATCCCGTGCATCGAGCGGAACGCGGTGGCCAGCGTCAAGGCGATCACCGCGGCCCGGCTGGCGCTGCGCGGCGACGGGGAGCACACCGTCTCGCTGGACAAGGTCATCAAGACCATGCGGGAGACCGGCGCCGACATGAAGGTCAAGTACAAGGAGACCGCCCGGGGCGGGCTGGCGGTCAACGTCATCGAGTGCTGACCACGCCGAGCGCGGTCCGTCGGGTGGCCGGCAGGCGTCCGTGGGGTAGCGTGCCGGCGGCTGTCGGGTAGCGTTGGCGCGTCGCCGGGACGGCCGGACGGCGGCAATCCGGGTCCGGTTGGCGTCATCTCGGCCTTGGCCGGCACGTTACGGCGGAGCTGGCGGACTGCCGGCAGGAAATCGGGCGGTTAGTCGGCATTGTGGCGGTTTTCCTGACTGGTACCCTATGCCGCGTCAGCGGCTGCCGGGAAGGCGCGGAATGACAAGCGGGAGGCGGCGGTGACGTCCGGCGTGGTGGCGGTCTGGTCGCACCGCAACACGCTGCGGCTGCTCGTCCGCCGGGACCTCGCGGTCAAGTACCAGCAGTCGGTGCTCGGCTACCTCTGGTCGCTGATCGAACCGCTGGGCATGGGCGCCATCTACTTCTTCGTCTTCGGCCTGCTCTACCGCTCGGCCACCCACCGGCACCTCGGCGACGCCGCCGACTCGTACCCGCTGTTCCTGATCACCGGGATCTTCGCCTGGATGTGGACCAACTCGGCGATCAGCGAGGCGACAAACGCGCTCACCGGACAGGCCCGGTTGATCACCACGATGAACCTGCCCCGCGAGGTCTTCCCGGTCGGCCGGGTCGCCGGCCGGTTCGCCGAGTACCTGGCCGGCCTGCCGATCCTGGCCGCCGTCGCGGTCGCCTACGCGGCGTTCAACAAGGTCGAGTTCGGCGTCTGGCTGCTCTCGCTGCCGCTCGCGGTCCTGGTCCAGGCCACCCTGCTGATCGGGCTGGCGCTGCTGCTCTCCTCGCTCAACGTCCTGATGCGCGACATCGAGCGGTTGATCCGGCTGGTCACCCGGGTGCTCTTCTACGCCACCCCGATCATCTACCCGCTCAGCCTGGTCCGGGAGTCCGGCATGCCGGACTGGGTGAAGATCGGGTACGAGGTCAACCCGCTGGTCGGGATCTTCCAACTGCACCACGCGGTCTGGTACCCCGACGAGTTCCCGGACACCCGGCTGCTCTGCCTCAGCGTCGGCGGCAGCCTGCTCACCCTGCTCGCCGGCGCCTGGGTGTTCCGCCGGCTCGAACCCGCCGTACTCAAGGAGCTGTAGGTGGGCGAGCCGATGATCGAGGCGACCAACCTGGGGATCCAGTTCGTCCGCAACCGGCGGCGCAACCTGCGACTGCGGGAGATGTTCATCCACCGGGGCGGGCGGCAGCCGTCGGCCGGGGTCTTCTGGCCGCTGCGCGACGTCTCCTTCACCGTGGCCCCCGGCGACACCGTCGGGGTCATCGGCCGCAACGGCACCGGCAAGAGCACCCTGCTCCGGCTGATCGCCGGGGTGCTGATCCCGGACGAGGGCCGGATCCGGGTACGCGGGGCGGTCGCCCCGCTGCTGGAACTCTCCGCCGGGTTCTCCAACGACCTGACCGGGCGGGAGAACGTCCACCTGGTCGGCTCCCTGCACGGACTCAGCCCCAGCTTCCTGCGGCGGCACTTCGACGAGATCGTCGCCTTCGCCGGGGAGCAGATCGAGAACGCGATCGACACCCCGGTCCGGCACTACTCGTCCGGGATGAAGGTCCGGCTCGGCTTCTCGGTGATCGCCCAACTGCCGCACCCGGTCCTGCTCATGGACGAGGTGACCGCGGTCGGGGACGCCGACTTCCGGAAGAAGTGCTACGACACCATCGACCGGCTGATCGCCGAGGGGCGGACCGTCATGCTGGTTTCGCACAACGAGAACGACCTCACCCGGTTCTGCAGCCGGGGACTCTACTTCGACGGAGGACGATTGCGGGTGGACGGCACCATACGCGAGGCGCTCGACGCATACCACGACGTGGTCAGGCCGTGATGCTGGCGATCCTGCTCACCCCCACCCGGCCCGGAGCGCCGCTGACCCGCCCCGACGGCAAGCCACTCGCCGCGCACCTGCGGGAACAGTTGCGGGCGGCCGGCGCCCGGGACGTCGTACTCACCGATGACCTGGCCGAGGTGGCGGTGCTCGCCGGCACCGCCCGGGAGCCGGTCCTGCTCTGCTCCGGGGACCTGGTCGCGCACACCGCCGTACTCCGGCACCTGGCCACCAGCCCACTGCCCGGCACGGTGGCCCTGGTGCTGCCGGACCCGGACGCCGGCCCGGTCGGCGTGGTCGAGGAGCGCAACCAGGTGGTCGCCGCCGGCAGCCCGGCCCAGGCCGGGTCGGGCGCCGCCGTCGCGACGCTGGCCGCCGCCCCGACCGGCGCCTCCGGCGGTGCGGTACGGGTCAGCGCCGCCGACCTGCCGGCCCTGGTCACCGCCGCCCGGTCGCTCGCGGCCGCCGACGCTGCCGGCGGCGTCGACCCGACACCGGCGCTGGACCGGCTGCTCGCCGAACTGGCCCGGGTCGGCGACACCGCCGTGCCTGGCATGACGATCTTCGCCCAGCGGGTACGGCTGCTCGTCGCCCGCCGGGCCGCCGGGCCGGCCGAGGTCGCCGCCGCCGAGCAGGCCGTGGCCGCCGTCGACGCGGACAAGGCCGAACTGCGGCTTTCGGTCAAGGAGAAGGACGACTTCTTCACCACCTTCTTCGTCAGCACCTGGTCCCCCTGGGTGACCAAGCTCTGCGCCCGGCTGCGGCTCACCCCGACCGGGGTCACCGCGATCTCGGTGCTCTTCGCCGGGGTGGCGGCGCTGCTCTTCGCCTACGGCGACCGACCGGCGCTGGTCGCCGGTGCGGTCCTGCTCTACCTCGGCTTCATGCTCGACTGCGTGGACGGGCAGCTGGCCCGCTACACCCGGCACTTCAGCCCGTGGGGCGGCTGGCTCGACACCATCGCCGACCGGGCCAAGGAGTACCTGGTCTACGCCGGCCTGGCGGTCGGCGCCGAGCGGGCCGGATTCACCTACGGCTGGGCGCTCGGCATCGCCGCGATCACCCTGCAGACCGTCCGGCACATGACCGACACCTGGTACGGCGCGTTGCACGACGAGGCGGCGAAGCGACCCCGGCCGGCCAGGGCGGCCACCGGTGGCCTCGGCGCCCGGCTCAGTGCCGCCTCCAACAAGGTGCAGGCGGACACCGGTTCGGTGTCGTACTGGCTGAAGCGGACCGTGGTCTTCCCGATCGGGGAACGCTGGGCGCTGATCGCGCTCACCGTGGCGATCTTCAATCCGACGGTCAGCCTGATCGCGGTCCTGGTCTGGGGCGCTCTGGCGGCGGCGTACACGCTGGCGCTGCGGACCGTACGGGCCCGGTCGATGCGGGTCGCGGTGCTGACCGGGGTCGACACCGGACTGCACCGCGACGACGGGCCGGTGGCGCGCTGGCTGGCCGGGCTCGGCCGGGCCGCCCGACTGCCCGGACCGCTGCCGTTCGCTGTGCTCGGTGCGCTGGTCAGCCTGACGCTGCTCGGCGCCGGCCTGGCCGGAGTCGGCACCGGACCGGCCCGCTGGCTGGTGCCGCTGGCCGTGCTGGTGGTGCTGCTCGCCGCACTGCCGGCGGCGGTCCCGCACGGTGGCGCGCTGGACTGGCTCGTCCCGGCCGGACTGCGGGCCGCCGAGTACCTGCTGGTGATCGCGGTCGGAGTCCTGGTCGACGCCCCCGAAGCGGTGATGTTCGGGTTACTGTTCGTATTGGCGCTGCGGCACTACGACCTCACCGCCCGACTGGAGAAGCGGGAATCCGCACCACTGCTGCACTCCCTCGGCCTCGGCTGGGACGGCCGGCTGCTGATCCTCGCCCTCGCCACGCTGCTCGGTCCCACCGCGGCGCGGTGGGCGATGCTGCTGCTCGCCGGCTACCTGACGGTGATCTTCGCGGTGAACGCGCTGCGGGGCTGGACACCGCGCGGCATCCCCGGCCCACGACGGCCGGCCGAGACCGACCCGGTGACCGTCGGGTCGGAGGTGACGACACCGGTCGGGTCGGAGGTCGTGACACCGGGCGGGGCCAGCCCGGACCCGGCCGCCGGCGGCGGTCCGGGGATGCGGGAACGGAACGGGTAACGCCGCTGGTCGGCTGAGACAGCGCCGGGTCGGCTGGCGGCGGAGAAGGGTACGGATGACGCCGCCAGCCGAACGGCCAGACCGCCGATGGCACTGATCAGCTTCGTGGTGCCCGCCTACCGGGTCCAGGGCTACCTGCGGGAGTGCCTCGACTCGATTCTCGACCAGCCGGTCCGGGACATCGAGGTGATCGCGGTCGACGACTGCTCCCCGGACAGCTGCGGCGAGATCATTACCGAGTACGCCGCCCGCGACCCCCGGGTCCGGGCGGTCCGCCTCGACACCAACGTCGGGCTCGGCGAGGCCCGCAACATCGGCCTCGACCGGGCCACCGGCGAGTACGTCTGGTTCCTCGACAGCGACGACTGGCTGGCCGAGGGCTGCCTGCCGGTGGTGGCGGAACGGCTGCGCCGGGCCGACCCGGAGGTGCTGGTCGTCGACCACGTGCGGGCGTACTGGAACAACCGGACGCTCGGCAGCGCGATGACCCGTACCGTGCCGGACAGCGGGGAGCGGGTCTTCACCGTCCGGGACCGGCCCGAGGTGCTGGGCGTCCTGCACACCGCCTGGAACAAGGTGGTCCGTCGACGTTTCCTCACCGACCTCGGTCTGCGCTTCGGCCCCGGCTGGTACGAGGACGTGTCGTTCAGCTATCCGGTGCTGCTCGCCGCCGAGCGGATCAACGTACTGGACCGGGTGTGTGTGCACTACCGGCAGCGGCGGGCCGGCGCGATCACCGGTACCCGCGACGACCGGCACTTCGAGGTCTTCCCGCACTGGCGGCGGGTCTTCGCGTTGATGGACCGGTGGGGACCGGCGTACGACGACCTCCGCCCGTTGATCTTCGAACGGATGGTCTGGCACCAGTTGATCGTGCTCGGCAACGGTCGACGACTCTCCCCGCGACTGCGCCGGGACTTCTTCGACCGGGTGGTCGCCGACTACCGGCGCTTCCGGCCAGCCGGGGGATACCGGCGGCCGGGCGGGGCGGAGGGGGTGAAGCACCGGCTGGTGGCCGGCGGCCACTGGTGGGCGTACCTGCTGTTGCGCGCCCTGCACCGGTCGCGGAGCACGCTGGCGGGCCGGTCCCGCTGGGCGGTGCCACTGGCCACCCTGACCGGACGCCGCTCGGAACCGGCAAATAGCCGGCCGGAACGGGGGGACCGGCCGCGATTGCCGGGCAGCCGGCCGGAACCGTCGGGGGACCGGCCGGGACTGCCGGAGAACGGGCCGGTGACGGTACGGCCGTCGAGGGCCCGCCGGCTGGTCGGGCTGGGCCGGGCGGGGCTGCGGCGGGCCTACTACGCCGCCCAGTTGCGTCGTCCGATCGACCCGACGCTGGCGGTGTACGCCGCGTACTGGTATCGCGGCTACGCCTGCAATCCGGCGGCGATCCACGCCGAGGCCCGTCGGCTCGCCCCGCACATCCGAGGTGTCTGGGTGGTACGTCGCGACCTGGCCGACACCCTGCCGCCCGGGGTGCCGTACGTGGTGGCCGGGACCCGGCCGTACCTGCGGGCCCTGGCCCGGGCCCGCTGGCTGGTCAACAACGTCAACTTCCCCGACTACGTCATGAAGCGGCGCGGCTCGGTGCACGTCCAGACCCACCACGGCACGCCGGTGAAGGTGATGGGGTTGGACCAGCAGCGCTATCCGGCCGGTGCGGTCGGACTCGACTTCCGCCGGTTGCTGCGCCGGATCGACCGCTGGGACTACAGCATCACCTCGAACAGCTTCTCCACCCAGATGTGGGACCGGGCCTACCCGGCCGGGTACGTCACCCTGGAGACCGGCTACCCGCGCAACGACCGGCTGGTGAACGCCACCCCGGCCCAGATCGGCGCGGTGCGGGACGCGTTCGGGTTCGGACCCGCCGACCGGGTGGTGCTCTACCTGCCGACGCACCGCGAACACCGGCCCGGTTACCGGCCGCCGTTCGAGCCGGCGGCGCTGCTCGACGTCCTCGGCCCGACCGGCCGGGTGCTGGTCCGGGGCCACTACCTCGACCCGACCGCCGGGCGCGCCGCCGCCGGGGCGCCGCCCGACCCGCCGGACGCCGTCGCCGGCTCCACCGGGGTCGTCGACCGGTCGGACGCCGGCACCGACGTGGGCCGGCTACGGGACGTGACCGGCCATCCCCGGGTGGAGGACCTCTATCTGGCGGCGGACGTGCTGATCACCGACTACTCGTCCGCGATGTTCGACTACGGCTGCCTGGACCGGCCGATCGTGATCTACGCGCCGGACTGGGCGGACTACCGACGGCAGCGGGGAGTGTACCTCGACATCCTGGCGGAGGCGCCGGGCGCGGTGGCGACGAGTTTCACCGAACTGCTGACCCGGTTCCGTACCGGAGCGGTGGACGATCCGGCGGCGACCCGGGCCCGGGACCGGTTCCGGCGGCGGTTCTGCGCCCTCGACGACGGCCGGGCGGCCGAGCGGGTGGTCCGGCGGACCCTGCTCGGCGAGCCGGACTGACCGGTCGGCGGGTCCTGCCGTGCCGGCGCTGGTCACCGTCGTCGTACCGGTCTTCGACGTCGAGGACTATCTGCCGGAGTGTCTCGACTCGCTGGCCCGGCAGACCTGGCGCGGGCTGGAGTTGGTGCTGGTCGACGACGGGTCCACCGACGGCAGTGCGGCGATCGCGGCCGGGTGGGCGGCCCGGGACGACCGGTTCCGGTTGCTCCGGCAGGACAACCGGGGGTTGGGCGCGGCCCGCAACGTCGGCCTCGACCACGGTACGGGCGAGTACCTGATGTTCGTCGACAGCGACGACGTGCTGCCGCCGTACGCGGTGGAGGTGCTGGTCGGGGCGCTGGAACGGACCGGTTCGGACTTCGCCTCCGGCAACGTGGCGCTGCTGACCGGACAGGGGCTGCGGCAGTCGTGGCTGCACCGGGGCACCCATCGCACGACCCGGCTCGGGATCAGCCTGCGGGACCAGCCGAACCTGGTCTACGACCGGCTGGCCTGCAACAAGGTGTTCCGCCGGTCGTTCTGGACCGGGCACCGGCTGCGCTTCCCGGAGGGGATCCGGTACGAGGACATCCCGGTGACGATCCCGGCGTACGCGGTGGCGCGCCAGGTCGACGTGCTCGACCTGCCGGTCTACTACTGGCGGCAGCGGCCGCCCGGCGCCGTCCGCTCGCTGAGCCAGCGCCAGGACGAGGTACCCAACCTGGTGGACCGGTTCGCCGCGGTGACGTCGGCGAGCCGGTCGCTGGCCCGGCTCGCCGAACCCGAGCTCAAACGGTGGTACGACGAGAGCGCGCTCCGCAGTGACCTGCGGATGTTCCTCGACCTGCTGCCCGTAGTCGACGACGCCTACCGCCGCCGGTTCCTCGACCTGACCGTCGACTTCCTGGCCGGGGTGGACGAGTCGGTCCTCGACCGGCTCGCTCCCCGGCTGCGGGTCGCCTGGCGGTTGGCCCGGGAGCGGGCGCTGCCGGAGCTGCTCGCGGTGCTGGCGGTCGGCCCGGCGGGGCAGCCGTCGACGGTGGTCCGTCGGGGGCTGCGCCGCTATCTGGACCTGCCACTGTTGGACGCCGGGCATCCGGCGGTGCCCCGGCGGGCGTACCGGGCGCCGGGCGGGGTGCGGACCGAGGTGCACGAGGCGCGCTGGGTCGGGAACCGGCTTCTGGTCCGAGGGCTGGCCTACGACGTGTCCCGGGGCGCCGCCCGGCCGTGGCAGCCGATCCGGCTGCTCTGGCTGCGTGCGCCGGCCCGCCGGTGGCGGCGGATGCTGCCGTTGCCGACTCGGGTGCATCCGACGGGCGGGGTGCATGCGACGGGCGGCACCGAGCCTCCGGGCGCCGACGGCCGGCAGCCCGGGGCGGGCTGGGCGGGTTTCTCGACCCTGGTCGACCCGCGTCGGTTGCGGGGCCGGGGCGGCTGGGCCATCGGGGACTGGAGTTTCCTGGTGCTGCTGGTCGGTGCGGGTCGGCCGCGTCCGGGCATGCTGGCGGTCGGCGACGCCCGGCCGGCGCTGCCGGCCCGGTGGGTCGACGCCGGGGTGCGGGTGGTGCCGTTCGTCCGTTCCGGCCGGCTCTGGTTGCGGGTGGAGCGTCCGGGGGCCCGGGTGACCGGGGTACGGGTGGCGGAGAAGGCACTGCTGGTCGAGGGGGTGGCCGGGCGGAGGCCGGCGCCGGGGAC
Source organism: Plantactinospora sp. B5E13 (assembly GCF_039871775.1). Classification (NCBI taxonomy): domain Bacteria; kingdom Bacillati; phylum Actinomycetota; class Actinomycetes; order Micromonosporales; family Micromonosporaceae; genus Plantactinospora; species Plantactinospora sp. B5E13. The sequence goes on along the minus strand of NZ_JBDPLT010000007.1, from coordinate 56,517 downwards.
GACGGTGTGCCTGAGCCGGGTCACCGGGGTGGTGGGTCGGGCCTATCCGGTGCTACCGACCGGCGCCGGCCCGGTGGACGGGTGCTGGACGGCGCGGGTGCCGCTGGAAAATCTGGTCGCGGACAGCGGCCTGGTCGACGGGGACGCCCGGCCCGTCGGGGACGGCCCGGCGGCGACCGGCGGTCGCGCGGTGCTGGTCGGTGAGGCGGGGGCCGGGTGGCGGGTGGCGCTGGCCGAACCGGGGGCGGAGCCGGTCGAGTTGCCGGTGCCGGCGGACTTCACCGGAGTACGACAGGTGCTCGGCCCGGTGGAGCTGATGGCCCGGCCGACCGACGACGGCGTGTTGTGGTTGCGGGTGCTGCCGCCCGGTCCGGTTGCCGCCGGGGCGGAGTTGGCTGACGGGACGCTGGTGCTGACCGGTGGCCTGCCGTCCGACGGCGAGGGCTGGGCCGAGCTGCGGATCCTGCTCCGCCACCGGGAGTCCGGTACGCCGACCGGCCCGCCGTTGCCGGACCTGGTGTTGCCGGCCGAGGTCCGGGGTGCGTGGTGGTCGGTCCGGATTCCGTTGACCGGGGCGGACGGGCCGGCGGACGGGGACTGGGTGCCGCTGTACCGGCGACGATCCGACGAGATGCCGGTTGACCTGCCGTTCGACGTTTCCGCGCGGCGGATGCTGCCCCGGGACGTCAACGTGGGGATCCGTCGGCTGGAGCTGCTGCCCGACCGGGAGCGCGAGGTGGTCCGGCTGGGCCCGCGGCCGGCCTGAGGCGGCTGCGGCCACGGACGGGGGCGGTCAGCGGCTGACGGCCCGAGGCGGCTGCGGCTCAGCAGTCGGGCAGGTGTTCCCGGGCCCAGGCGGAGACGCCGTCCAGGGCCGGGATGAGGGCCTGGCCCCGGGGGGTCAGCTGGTAGGAGACCGCGACGGGTGGTCCCGGGTCGACGTTCCGGGCGATGAGCCCGTTCTCGGTCAGTTCCGACAGGCGGTCGGAAAGCACCGAGTCGCTGACCCCTTCGATCGACCGGGACAGTTCCCGGAACCCGGCCGGGCCGGAGCTGAGGCTGCCCAGGACGAGTGCGGTCCAGCGCTTGCCGAGCAGCGAGAAGGCCCGGGCCAACGCGGCGTCGGCGCGGGCGCAGCTCTCCGGCGTCTCGGCCGGGGTTCTCGCTGGCATGACCCCATGCTAGCCACGGAGGTAGCGCTCTTCTTTTCGAAGCGGCTAGTCTGGCGCTCACGACTTCGATTTTCCAAGGCCGAAAACGGGCCAGAAGGAGACAGACATGACCGAGCAGGCAGACAATCCGCCACACGTGGTGGTGGTCGGCGGCGGCTACGGCGGTATCAAGGTCGCGAAACAGCTCGACGACGTGGCCCGGGTGACACTGGTCGACCCGACCGAGGCGTTCGTGCACAACGTGGCGGCCTGGCGAGCGCTGGTCGAGCCCGAGTGGCTCGACCGGATCTTCTTCCGCTACGACCACCTGCTCAGGCGGGGACGGTTCATCCGGGACCGGGCGGTGGCGGTCGACGGCCGCCAGGTGACGCTCGGCTCCGGCGCCCGCCTGGAACCCGACTACCTGGTCCTGGCAACCGGATCGGCGTACCCGTTCCCGGCGAAGGTCGCCGACCCGGACGTGGAGACCGCCCGGGCCCGGCTCCGGACGGCGCACACCGAGCTGCGCGGCGCCGAGCGGGTGCTGCTCGTCGGGGCCGGCCCGTCCGGGCTGGAGCTGGCCGGCGAGATCAAGGCGTTCTTCCCGGAGAAGCGGGTGACCATCGTCGACGCCGGACCGGACATCCTGCCCGGCCCGTACGACCAGGAACTCCGTGACGAGCTGCGCCGTCAACTCGACAAGATGGGCGTGGAGCTGATTCTCGGCAGCCGGCTCCGGGCACTGCCGGCCGCCGAGCCGGCGACCCGGGCGGCGGTGGCGGTGACCACCGAGGCGGGCGAGGAACTGACCGCCGACATCTGGTACCGCTGCTTCGGGGTCGCCCCGGCCAGCGACTACCTCACCGGCGCGCTCGCCGAGGTCCGCAACGAACAGGGCTACCTGCGGGTCGACCCGCGGCTGCGGGTGCTCGGCCAGGACCGGGTCTTCGCGGTCGGCGACCTGACCGACGCCGACCTGAACATGGCAGGTCGGGCGAGCGCGCAGGCCGACCTGGTCGCCGCGAACCTCCGGCACCTGATCACCGGCGAGGGCGAGACCGCCGACTATCAGCCGATGCCGCCGGTCATCCTCGTGCCGCTCGGCCCGGAGGGCGGCGCGGGGCTGCTGCCCGGCATGGTCGAAGGGGTCGCCGGACCGGAGATCGCCGCCGACATCAAGGGTCGGAACATGCTGGTCGGTACGCTCGTGGAGCTGTTCGACGCGGCACCTGACGAGGTCGACTGACCCGCCCGGGGCGTTCGTACACATGTTCGTCCACAGCCTGTGGATGGAACATGTGTACGACCGGTCAGCTGGTGGGCGGGCCGGGCCGGCGCAGCCGCTGCCGGAGGCGGTCGGCGGCCAGTCCGGCGTACCGGTTCGCGACGAACCGGGTGGCGTTGGCCAGGGACCGGATCCCGCCCACCGGAATGGTCTCGACGCCGGCCATCGCGGCGCGTCGGGCCCGCTTGTCCGACCGGACGACCAGTCGGGGTCGGGGGGCCACCCACTGGCTCTCCGGCAGGCGTCGCAGGTCGCCGACACCGAGGTCGTCGCCGCTGACCCAGCGCCGGCCGGCCACCTCGGCGACCACCTGGTCCAGCGGCTCGTCTCCTCGACGCACCCGGGTGGCCCGGCTGACCGCCGAGGTACGCCAGAGCGTCACCGCGTCGTCCGGGGTAGCGGCACCGACCGGCAGTACCCGGACCAGGCCGACCTGCCACTCGTCGGCGACCGCCACCAGCCGCCGTACGGTGTCCGCGTCGACGCCGACCCACGGCGCGAGTTCCAGCAGGTACGGGGCGGGGAAGGCGGTGTCCGGCCGGGCCGAGGCCAGGGTCACCCGAGGCTCGGAGCGGTACGTCGCGGCGAGCAGCCGGCGTTCCAGCAGCGGGTCGGCGAGGATCGACCGGCGGTCGTCGGCGATCTCGGCCCAGTCGGCGACCAGGATCACCCGCAGGTCGGTCAGGTCACCGGCGAGCAGCCGGTCCACGCAGGTGCGGACCATCTCGTACGGCCCGTCGGCCGGGACCACCGCGACGACCAGCGGCACCGCGAAGACCCGGTTCGCGGCCGGCCGCAGGTAGCGGGGCTGCGGCATCAGGTCGGCCAGGAACGGGCGGTTGTACCGGCGTAACGCGTCGCCCCTGGTCATCATGTGGGACGGGCCGAGGTGCCAGCTGCGGGCACGCGGTTCCGGGACGAAGACCGCGCCGGCCTGGGCGAGCCGGTAGCCGAACTCGGTGTCCTCGCCGAGCCGCAGACCGGGGTTCAGGCCGCCCGTCTCCGCGTACAGACTCCGGGAGAGGGCGGCGGTGGCGCCGACGTGGGCCCGGAAGTTCAGGTGGTCGCCGCCGCGCAACTGGTCGGTGTCGTTGATCAGGCGTTCGACGTACTCGTGGGGTTCGGTCTCCTCGAACCGGAACAGCCGGTCGACGGCCCCGGTGGCGCAGGCCTCGGCGACCTGTTCCGGGGTGACCGCCCAGCCGTGGTTGACGAACCGCTTGTACCCGAGGGTGACCACCTCGTCGCTGGCGTGCTGCCAGCGGACCTGCGCCGCGACGTGGTCCGGGAAGACGACCATGTCAGCGTCGAGCCAGTGCAGGATCTCGCCGTCACCCACCCCCGCGCCGACGTGCAACGCGTTCGCCCGCCCCCAGCCGGCGCCGTGCTCGTCGGCCCGGACCAGCCGGCAGTTCTCCGGGCGGATCTCCGGCAGCCGCAGCGGCGGGTCGCTGTCGTCGTCGACCACCACGACCTCGAAGAGTCCGGTCGGATAGGTCTGGTGCCGCAGCGCGGCCAGGGTGAGGTCGAGCGTCGACTGGCACTGGTACGCCGGGATGACCAGCGACACCGACCGGCTCGGCCGCCAGTCGTCCAGGGCCGGCGGGGCGAGCGGACTCCAGTCGTTGCGGAACAACCGGACCGGGGTGTGGGCCGGAGCGGCGGCCCGGCTGGGGGACGACAACACGTGCCACAGTGTAGTTATCTGACTGCGTAGCGCTGACGTTCTGTCGCCGCGCGCCGAGAGGTTGTCGGAATCCGATCCAGAAACCGCTACTGTAAGTGGCTTCACGATAGCGGCCCGTAGGCTGAGTTCTGTCACCAGTCGATGAGGGGGTCGGCTTGCCGACCAGCGACGAACCGGAGAAGTACCTGCGCTGGCGCGTGGTGGCCGGCGCGCCGCACCGCCGGCGGCACCGACGCTGGCCGGTCGCCATGCTGGGCTCCGGCCTGACCGGGGTACCCGGTCCGCCGGCCGGCGGCCGGAAGGCGGGGCCGGGCAGACCATGGCACCGGGTGTTCGTGGTCCGGATGGTCGTCGCCGCCGAATCGCTGAGCTGGCTGCGGCACCTGCTCGACCAGCCCGTCGCACAGGCCCGGGTACGTCAGGTCCGGATCGTCGTCGACGAGTGGCGGATCCCGCAACGGAGCTGGTCCGGACGACTGGGCCCGCTGCCGCACCTGCTCCACCAGCGGATCCGGCTGCCCCGGCAGGATCGGGGGCGGGCGGTCGTCGACCTCGAACTGCGCTGGTCCGTCCCGCTGCGTTCGGTGCTCGCCGCCGTCCTGCCGCTGCTCACCCCGGTACGGCCGCTGCCCGTACCGGCCGGGCCGGACGTGACCGCCCAGGACGTCGTACCCGACTGGCTGGGGGCGGGACCCCACCTCGCGGTCGTCACCGGCGACCTCACCGCCAACCCCGAGATCCGCCCGTACGACCTGGTGCTGCGCCCCGACGACCGGACGCCGCCACTGGCCGGGCCGGACCGGGGTGGCGCCACCGGGTCGGCAACCGAAGGCGGCGGTGTGCCGGTGGAGGAGCAGTACCGGGCGTTGCTGGTGGTCGATCCGGGACCGGTGCTGCTCGACGTCGAACACGCCGTACCCGTCGGACGGTACGGGCCGTTCGGGCCGGACGTACCCCGGGCAGAACTGATCTTCCCGGTGGCTTCGGCGGCGCCCGGCTGGCGGATCGTCGGCCCGGACGGACTCGACCTGAACGGCCCCCCGGACCGTGCCTGGCTGACCGAGCGGGAGTCGGCGGCACTGGCCGGGATCGGGCTGCTCGAGTGCCGGTCGGTGCCGGGTCGACGGCCGGCCCGGGAGGCGGCGCTGCTGCTGCGGCTGATCGCGGCCGGGATCCCGGTACACACGACGGAACTGCCGCCGGCCGCCCGGGCACACCTCGCCGCCGAGGTCGCCGACCTGATCGCCGGCGACCTGCCCGACCGGTACGCGACACCGCTGGACTGGGAGATCCGCGCGGTCCGGCAACGCCGGGCGGTACTGCGCCGGCACGGTCGGGCCTTCGCGCTGACCGGGTTGGCCGGCCCGGCCTTCCCGGGGCTGCCCACGGTGCCCCCGGTCTCGGCGCTGCTGGTCACCCGGCGGCTGGCGCAGGTGCCCGAGGCGGTCGCCGCGATCGAGGCACAGAGCTATCCGAACCTGGAGATCGTGCTCTGCCTGCACGGCGTGACCCTCCCCGCCGACCTGCGGTCCCGGCTGGCCGACTGCCGCCGCCCGCTGGAGATCCACGAGGTGCCGGCCGGGCACAGCTTCGGCGCCGTGCTGGGCGAGGCCACCGCCCGGGCCCGGGGCAGCCTGGTGACCAAGTTCGACGACGACGACACGTACGGCCCCGAACACGTCTGGGACCTCGTCCTCGCCCGGCACCACTCCGGCGCCACCCTGGTCGGCAAGGCCGCCGAGTTCGTGCACCTGGCGGCCCTGGACACCACCGTACGGCGGGACGCGGGCGCCCCGGAGAGCTTCACCACGGTGGTCGCCGGTGGCACGATGCTGCTCGCCCGGGGTGACCTGGAACAGGTCGGCGGCTGGCGCCCGGTGCCCCGGTCGGTCGACCGTGGCCTCATCGACCGGGTACGGCGGGCCGGTGGCCTGGTCTACCGGACGCATCCGCTCGGCTACGTCTACCACCGCCGCTCGACCGGGCACACCTGGGATCCCGGGCTGGAGTACTTCCTGCGGGGTGGGGGTGTGCAGTGGTCAGGTCTGCCCCGACACGCCGAGTTCGGTACCGGCCCGGCCGACGGGGCGGCCGGTCCCGGCAGCACGTCGGTCGGATCGGTCGGATCGGGCGGGTCACCGGTCGAGCCGGTCGGGTCCGGCGCGATGGGCGGATGACGGCGCGGCCGTCGGACCGGCCCGGACGGCCAGCCGGTCCGGACCGGGCCGACCCGACAGCGGGCCGGCCCGCCGGTCAGCAGGACCGGGCCGCCCCGGCAGCCGGCCGGGCCGGGGCTGACCGGTCGACGCTCTCGGCGTACCTGGTGCTGTCGGGGTTGGCGGTGCTCGGGGCGGTCGCCCTGAGCCTGCGCCAGCCGTGGGGCGCGGACTTCGGGCTGCACGTCGCGACGGTCGGCCGACTCGCCGACGACCTGGGGCACCCCGGCAACCCGATGGTCGACTCGACGGTCAACGGGCCGTACGCGACGCCGTACACCCTGCTGCTGGCGTTGGTCGCCAGGGTGACCGGCGCCCCGGCCGCCGTGGTGCTGAGCGCCGCCGCCCCGGTCAACCTGGCCCTGCTGCTGTACGGGCTGCGCCGGTTCGTCGGGCTGTTCAGCGCCGACCCGTGGGCGCCGGTGCTGGTCCTGTGTGCCGTCCCGCTGCTCTGGGGAACCGCCGTCCTCAGCTGGAGCGGGTTTCCGACCCTGCGCGGGCTGGTGCTGATCCTGCCGTACCCGGGCACCCTCGGGCTGGCCCTGCTGCTGCTCGGCTGGGTGGCGCTGGCCCGCGCCCTGGCCGCGCCGACGACCGGCCGGTGGATCCCGGTCGGCCTGCTCGGCGGGGCGCTGGTCCTCGTCCACCCGTTCACCGCGCTCGGCGCGGCGCTGGGTTCGCTCGCGCTGGTCGCCGGGCGGTTCGGCCGGACCCTGCTGGTGCGGCGGGCCGGCGAGACCCCGGTACGGGCCGAGCTGCGCGGCCTGTCGGTCGCCGTCGTGGTGGCGGTGCTCGTCGCACTCGCCTGGCCGTACTTCCGGGTCACCGACCTGGTGACCCGGACCGGTGACCTTGATCCGATCCACCGGCCGCTCTACCTGGATCCGGTGGCCCGGTACGGCTTCGGCTTCCTGGTGGGGCTGCCCGCACTCGCGGTACGGCTGTGCCGGGACCGGCTCGACCCGTTGGTGCTGCTCTTCGGCCTGAGCGGTGTTCCGGTGCTGGCCGGCGGGGTGACCGGTGGATACGCCCTGGGCCGGCTCTGGCCGATCGTGCTGCTCGGTCTGCAGGTGGCGGCGGCGGTGGAACTGGTCCGGGCGGTCCGGGCGGTCCGGCGCGCGACGGCGCCCCGGGTCTCCCTCCGTACCGGGGCGACCTGGTTGTGGGCGGCGACCGCGGTGGTCACGCTGCTGGCCGGGCTGGTCGTCCAGTACGGCAATCTGCTGCTGGTGCTGCCCCGGGAACAGCTCACCCCGGCCCGCCGGGCGGCGTACCGGGTGAGCGTGCCGTCCGACCACCGGTGGGTGGCCCGCCAGGTACGGCCGGACGCGGTGTTGCTCACCGCCGACCCGGTGGTGAGCCGTGCCCTGCTGCGGTACCGGATCCGCGCGGTCGCTCCACCGTGGCCGGATCCGCTGCTGCCGGACGAGCCCCGCCGCCGGGCCGACCAGGCGACACTGCTTGATCCGGCGACCCCGGTGCCGCGCCGGACCGTACTGCTCGCCGGATACCGGGTCGACTGGGTGCTGGCCCCGGCCGGCGGTTATCCGTGGCTCGACCGGTACGCGGTCCGGGTCGTACCCGGACCGGACGGCCGCCGGTTGGTCCGACTGCGCGTGCACTGAGTGCCCGCCAGGTAGTGGGACAGCGTGTCGAGAGGGTGATTCGTTTCAACCCGACGACCTCGGGTGCTTGACGATCGTGCAACTTTCACGCCGATTCCGGTAACCGTTGCGTCACAACGTGAACATGGCACGTTTACCCGATGGGCTTATGCCATGATCCTCGTCACAGTCATTCCGGGTTGGCCCATTACGCTGCGGGGAGGTGACGGTGACCACCGTCGCGCTCAAGGATGTCACCAAGGTGTTCCCGGACGGGACAGTGGCGGTGGACAAGGTGAGTCTCGACGTCAACGACGGCGAGTTCATGGTGCTGCTCGGACCCTCGGGCTGCGGAAAGTCCACCGTACTGCGCATGGTCGCGGGCTTGGAGGACCCGACCAGCGGTGCCGTGCTGCTCGACGGTGAACTCGCCAACGACCTGCCGCCACGGGACCGTGGAATCGCGATGGTCTTCCAGGACTTCGCGCTCTATCCACACATGTCGGTGGGAAACAACATCGCCTTTCCGCTGCGGCTGTCGGGTGTGGAGGAAACCGCCCGCGGTGAGCGGGTGGCGGACGTGGCGAACGCGCTCGGGATCGGCGACGTACTGGGCCGCAAGCCGAGCCAGCTCTCCGGCGGTCAGCGGCAGCGGGTGGCGATGGGACGGGCCATCGTTCGCCGTCCCGGTCTCTTTCTGATGGACGAGCCGCTGTCCAATCTAGACAGCGGGCTGCGGGCGGAACTGCGGGCGGAGATCTCCGGACTGGTCCGGGAGCTCGGGGTGAGCACGGTCTACGTCACCCACGACCAGGCCGAGGCGCTGACCATGGCGGACCGGGTCGCGATCATGCGCAAGGGGGTCCTGCAGGACGTCGGCACCCCGACCCAGGTGTACGGCCGGCCGGCGACCCTCTACGTCGCCGCGTTCCTCGGCAGTCCCCGGATGAATCTGCTGGAGGCGACGGTCTACGTCCACCTCGACCGGTACGTCACGCTCAACCTCGGGGAGCAGGCGCTCTATCTGCCCTGGGACGACATCCGGGCCCGGGCGGTGGCGCACTACCACGGTGAGCGGATCGTGGTCGGGATGCGGGCCGAGGCGTTGACCCCGGTGGCCCCGGACACGGCGGGAGACGTGCTCCAGGGGCGGATTCGCTACTTGGAGCACCACGGGCACGAGTCGCTGGCGTTCCTCGACATCGGGGCGACGGCGATCGTCGTCGACGACCTCGGCGCCCCGGTGAGCGGCGACCGGGTCGGTGGTGCGGGACGGGGCATCCGGCGGCTGGGTCAGGTGATGCAGCGACTGACCGGCCGGGCCACCGCGTCGGCGCCGGTGCCGCCGCCGGGCCGGAACGGCACCCGGGACAGTGTGCTGAACGACCCGGGACGGCACCACCGCCGCCCCGCCGAACTGGCGGTACGGCTGGCGCCGTACCCGGCGGTCTCGGCCGGTCACCCGATGGCGGTCTCGGTACGGATGGACGCCGTGCACTTCTTCGACGAGCGGGGGGACCGCATCGACGTCGGCTGGCGCTGACAAGTTACCGACCGGTAGTGTGCGGCCATGTCCACTGACGTACAGCGGCTCGCCGCCGGGATGCTCGGTTCGGTGCCGTTCGCGCAGACCCTCGGCATCGAGTTCGTGGCGCTCACGGCGCCGGACTCCAGCGGGGCCCCGCAGGTCGTGGTCCGGCTGCCGGACTCGCCGGCGACCCGTAACCACGTCGGCGGGCCGCACGCCGGCGCGCTCTTCACCCTCGGCGAGACCGCGTCCGGCGCGGTGGTGCTGGCCGTCTTCGGTCAGCACTTCGACCGGGCCGTGCCGCTGGCGGTTCGGGCCGAGATCGGCTACCGCCGGCTGGCGATGGGACCGGTCCAGGCGACGGCGCGGCTCGGCCGGCCGGTTGCCGAGGTGCTGTCCGAACTGGACGCCGGGCGCCGACCGGAGTTCCCGATACTGGTCGAGATCGAGGCCGAGGAGAACCCGGACGGCGAGCCGACCACCGAACTGACCGTGCTCTGGACCCTGAAGCCGCTGTCCCGCCGACCCTGAAGGACCGCCGGGCACGGCTACGGGGCTCCCTGATCCCACCCTGACTTTCCGGCGTGGGTCTCGACGGCGGGCCAGATATGCAGACACCCTACATGTAGCGAAGCGCGCTATAGGAGGGGTGTGGATGTCCGGCACGGGGGCACGGCGATGGGTCAAGGTACTGGTCGGCACGCTGGCCGGCGTGCTGCTCATCTGCACCGGCGGGGCCGGACTCGGCGCCTGGGTCTGGACCCGCAGCGCCATCGACACCACCGGCCGCGTCGACTTCGTCAACCCGCTGGCGATTCCGCCGCTGGCCGGGTCCCGGATCGACGAACAGGGCCGCCGGGTCTTCGACCTGCGCGCCCAGCCCGGCCACCGGAACCTCCACCCGGGCGGCGCCACCCCCACCTGGGGCTACAACGGGGATTACCTGGGTCCGACCCTGCGGGCCGCACGCGGCGAACAGGTCGTGGTCAACGTCGTCAACGGCATCGGCGAACCGACGAGCGTGCACTGGCACGGCATGCACCTGCCGGCGGTGATGGACGGCGGGCCGCACCAGATGATCCGCCCCAACGCCACCTGGTCGCCGCACTGGACGGTCAACCAACCCGCCGCCAGCCTCTGGTACCACCCGCACCTGCACGGCGAGACCGAACGGCACGTCTACCAGGGACTCGCCGGCATGTTCATCTTGGACGACGAGATCTCCATGGGTCTGCCGCTGCCCCGACGGTACGGCGTCGACGACATCCCGGTGATCGTGCAGGACCGGAACTTCGACTCCGCCGGGCGGTTCGACGCCGGACGCGGGCTGCTCGGCGGGATCGGCGTACTCGGCGACACGCTGCTGGTCAACGGCACCGTCGGCCCGTACCTCGAGGTGGGCACGGAACGGGTGCGACTGCGGCTGCTGAACGGCTCCACCGCCCGGACGTACCGGTTCGGGTTCGCCGACGACCGGGAGTTCGCGCTGATCGGCACCGACGGCGGACTGCTGGCGGCGCCGCACCGGACCGACCGGATCCGACTCTCCCCCGGCGAGCGGGCCGAGATCGTGGTGCCGGTCCGGGCCGGCGAACGGGCGGTGCTGCGCAGCTACCCGCCGGAGCAGGGCCTCGACATCTTCGGCCAGCGGTTCACCGGTGGCGACGACCGGTTCGACGTACTCGAACTACGGGCCGCCGGCACCCTCGCCCCGGCCCCGGAGGTGCCGGACCGGCTCGCCCCGATCGACCGGCTCGACCCGGCCTCCGCCGCGACCACCCGGACCTTCACCCTCTCCGGGCGGGAGATCAACGACCACGACATGAGCCTCGACCGGATCGACTTCGCGGTCACCCGGGACACCACCGAGATCTGGGAACTCAACAAGCTGGACGGCACCTCGCACAGTTTCCACGTGCACGACGTCCAGTTCCAGGTCCTCTCGGTGGCCGGACGGGAACCGCCACCGGAACTGCGCGGCTGGAAGGACACCGTACTGCTGGAGACGAGGCGGCCGATCCGGATCATCGCCCGGTTCGCCGACCACGCCGACCCGAACGTGCCGTACATGTACCACTGCCACCTGCTCTACCACGAGGACCAGGGCATGATGGGCCAGTTCGTGGTGGTCGAGCCGGGCCAGCAGCCGGGCCGTCCGCCCGCCAACCCGCACCACCACGACTGAGTGCCACCCCGCCGGGCGGGTCAGCCGGCTGCCGGCGGGGTGAACTCGGGCCGGTCGAGGACCCGCAGCCAGGAGCCGTCCGGCTGTCGCCGGACCACCTGGGCGCGGGCCCCGGCACCGTCCCGGGGCGGCGTCGAGGTGAGCGCGAGGTCCCCGCTGACCAGCGTCGGCAACGGCTCCTCCGGTGCGAGACGCGGCCGGTTCGCCAGCACCCTCGCCCACAGGTCCCGGATCGCGGCCCGTCCGACGGTCACGCTCCCCGGCGGGTACGCCAACACGGCGTCCTCCTCGTACAGCGCGGCGACCCCCTCGGCGTCACCGGCGTTGGAGCGCTCGACAAAAAGCCGGGTCAGGTCTTCCGGGCGCATGGCCCGCTCGCGGTCCGCCACCGTACCGCCCCTCTCGTCACTGTCCACCGGGCAAGCCTGCGGCGCCCCGGATCAGAAGTCCAACAGCTTGTTCTGCTGAAAACTAGAATCTGCGGTTATGGAACTGCGGCAGCTGGAGTACTTCGTCGCCGTCGCCGAGGAGGCGAACTTCACCCGCGCCGCCGAACGTGTACGGATCAGCCAGTCCGGGATCAGCGCGCAGATCCGGCAGCTCGAACGGGAGCTCGGCGCGACCCTGGTCGACCGCTCCACCCGTACCGCGACCCTCACCGCCGCCGGTCGGGCCGCACTCGAACCGGCCCGGGCCGCGCTCGCCCACGCCGACGCGGTACGGCAGGCGGTCGGCGAGGTGACCGGCGTCATTCGGGGCGAACTCGGCATCGGCATGATCATCGGTTGCACCGTCGGGCCGTTCTTCGCCGCGCTCGCCGCGTTCCACCGGGCACATCCCGGGGTGACCGTGACGGTACGGGAGGACAACTCCGACCGGCTCGTCGACCAGATCCGCTCCGGCCGCCTCGATCTCGCCCTGGTCGGCACCGCGGACGCCGCCCCGGCCGGGCTGACCACCCGCACCATCGTCAGCGAGCGTCTGGTCGCCGTCGTACCACCGGACCATCCGCTCGCGGACCGGCGGACGGTGACCCTCGCCGACCTTACCGAGCACGCCCTGGTCTGCCTGCCGGAGGGGACCGGCATCCGCACCGTCCTGGACCGCGCCTGCGCCGCCGCCGGACTCCGGCCGACCGTCGGATTCCAGGCCAGCGCCGGCGACGCGATCGCCGACCTCGCCGCCCGGGGCCTCGGGGTGGCGGTGCTCAGCGAGTCGATGGCCCACGGCCACCGGGACCGGCTGACCGCGCGGCTGATCGACGACGTCGAGGCGCCGGCCCGGCTGGCCCTGGTCTGGGCCGACCGGCCGCATCCCGCGCTGCGCAAGCTGCTCGGGCACCTCCGGGAGGCCTTCCCCGGCGCAGACCGCTGAACGTCGGCAGCGGTGGGGGCGGGCGGAGGGTGCCCTGCCGCGCCCCGGGGCGCCGCCCGGTCGGGCCTGGCGGGGGCGCGGCAACCGCTGGTCGGGCGACAACAAAGGGCCCCTTCCTGGCCGCTGTGCGTGCCGATCAAGGGCGCCGCGGTTAGGTTGGTAGGCGTGCTGGGCCTACCCGCTCATGTGACCGCCTGCCTGTTCGATCTGGACGGCGTGCTGACCCAGACCGCCCAGGTACACAACGCGGCCTGGGCGGAGACCTTCGACGCCTTCCTCCGGCAGCGCGCGAACGCCACCGGAGAGCCGTTCCGGCCGTACGACCCCGGCGAGGACTACAACCGGTACGTCGACGGCCGCCCCCGGGCCGACGGGGTACGCACCTTCCTCGCCTCCCGGCGGATCGTGCTACCCGAGGGCCAGCCGGACGACCCGCCGACCGCCGCGACCGTCAACGGCGTCGGCAACCGGAAGAACGCCATCCTGCTCCGGCGGATCCACGACGACGGGGTGCGGGCGTACCAGGGGTCTATCGCGTACCTGAAAGCCGCCCAGGCCGCCGGGCTACGCCGGGCCGTCGTCTCGGCCAGCGCCAACGCCGCCGACGTGGTGGTGGCGGCCGGATTCGGGCCGTACGTGGAGGCCCGGGTCGACGGGGTGCTGGCCCGGGAGCGGGGACTGCGCGGCAAGCCACACCCGGACACCTTCCTGGCCGGCGCGGACCTGCTCGGGGTCCGTCCCGAGCAGGCGGCGGTCTTCGAGGACGCCCAGGCCGGAGTGGCGGCCGGCCGGGCCGGCGGGTTCGGGTTCGTGGTCGGGGTGGACCGGGTCGGCCAGGCCGACGAACTGCGCCGGCACGGTGCGGATGTTGTGGTCTCCGACCTCGCCGAGCTGCTGCACGCCGGAGAAGACGGCCGGGCCAGCCAGGGCGGGGGCCAGGTCAGCCAGGGCGGCGGCGGCCAGGTCAGCCAGGGCGGCCCGGCCGGTCCCCGGCCCGGCGCCGACCCGGAGGTGGCCCGGTGATCCGCGAGCGGGCCTATCCGGTCGAGCCGTGGCACGTCCGGGAGACCCGGCTCGACCTGGACGTGCTGGCCCAGTCCGAGTCGGTCTTCGCCCTCTCCAACGGGCACATCGGGCTGCGCGGCAACCTCGACGAGGGCGACCCGCACGGGCTGCCCGGGACGTACCTGAACTCGTTCTTCGAGCTGCGTCCGCTGCCGTACGCCGAAGCCGGCTACGGCTTCCCCGAATCCGGCCAGACGATCGTCAACGTCAGCAACGGCAAGCTCATCCGGCTGCTCGTCGACGACGAGCCGTTCGACGTCCGGTACGGCGAACTGGTCAACCACGAGCGGGTTCTCGACCTGCGGGCCGGCACCCTGCAGCGGTGCGTCGAATGGCACTCGCCGGCCGGACGTGCGGTACGGGTCCGCAGCACCCGACTGGTCTCCTTCACCCAGCGGTCGGTCGCCGCGATCGAATACCGGGTCGAGCCGATCAGCGGGCCGATGCGGCTGATCGTCCAGTCGGAGCTGGTCGCCAACGAGCAGTTGCCGTCGCAGAGCCGCGACCCCCGGGTGGCGGCGGTGCTGGAGTCGCCGCTGCGGGCCGAGGAACGGCTGGTGCACAGTGACGGCGGGCTGCTGATCCACCGCACCAAGGCGAGCGGGCTGCGGCTCGCCGCCCAGATGAGCCACGAGGTGTACGGGCCGGAGCGGAAGCTGATCGGCACCGAGGCGTACGAGGACTGGGCCCGGACCACCGTCACCTGCGTACTCCGTCCCGGCGAGGAGCTGCGGGTGGTCAAGTACGTGGCGTACGGCTGGTCCAGCCGGCGGTCCCGGCCGGCGCTGCGCGACCAGGTCGGGGCGGCGATCGCCGGCGCCCGGTTCTCCGGCTGGGAAGGGCTCTGCGCCGAGCAGCGGCACTACCTCGACAACTTCTGGGACGACTCCGACGTCCGGGTCGAGGGCGATCCGGAGGTGCAGCAGGCGGTCCGGTTCGGACTCTTCCACGTGCTGCAGGCCGGCGCCCGCGCCGAGCTGCGGCCGATCTCGGCCAAGGGGCTGACCGGACCGGGGTACGACGGCCACGCGTTCTGGGACACCGAGCAGTTCGTGCTGCCGGTGCTGACGTACACCCTGCCGTCGGCGGTCGCCTCCGCGCTGCGCTGGCGGCACTCCACCCTGCACCTGGCCCAGGAGCGGGCCAAGACGCTGGGGCTGAACGGGGCCGCGTTCCCGTGGCGGACGATCCGGGGCCAGGAGACGTCCGCGTACTGGCCGGCCGGCACCGCCGGGTTCCACATCGCCGCCGACATCGCCGACGCGGTACGCCGGTACGTACTGGCGACCGGCGATACCCAGTTCGAGCGGGAGGTGGGGCTGGAGCTGCTGGTGGAGACCGCCCGGCTGTGGCGGTCGCTGGGCCACCACGACCGGCACGGCCGGTTCCACATCGACGGGGTGACCGGCCCGGACGAGTACACCGCGGTCAAGAACGACAACGTCTACACCAACCTGATGGCGCAGCGGAACCTGCTGGCCGCCGCTGACGCCGCCACCCGGTACGGCGAGGAGGCGTGGCGGCTCGGCGTCGACGACGAGGAGACCGCGTCCTGGCGGGACGCCGCCGCCGACATGTACGTCCCCTGGGACGAGGAGCTGAAGGTCCATCCGCAGGTGGAGGGCTTCACCCGGTACCAGGAGTGGGACTTCGTCGGCACCCCGCCGGACCAGTACCCGCTGCTGCTCAACTACCCGTACTTCGACCTGTACCGCAAGCAGGTGGTGAAGCAGGCCGACCTGGTGCTGGCGATGCACTGGCGGGGTGACGCGTTCACCGACGAGGAGAAGGCCAGCAACTTCGCCTACTACGAGCGGCGTACGGTCCGGGACTCGTCGCTGTCGGCCTGCACCCAGGCGGTGCTGGCGGCCGAGGTGGGGCAGCTCGAACTGGCCCACGACTATCTGGGCGAGGCCGCCCTGATGGACCTGCACGACCTCAACCAGAACACCCGGGACGGGGTGCACGTGGCGTCGCTCGCCGGGGCCTGGATCGCCCTGGTCGCCGGCTTCGGCGGGCTGCGCGACCACGACGACGTGCTCTGCTTCAAGCCCCGGCTACCGAGCCGGATCGACCGGCTGGAGTTCTCGCTGCGCTGGCGGACCGTGCACCTGCGGGTCGACGTACGCCAGCACGAGGTGACGTACGCGCTACGCGACAGCGACCACCCGGACGCGGTGATGGAACTGACCCACCACGGCGAACTGGTCCGGGTCACCTGCGACGACCCGGTGACCCTGCCGGTGCCGCCGATGCGGCCGACCGGGCCGCAGCCGGCCCAGCCGGACGGCCGGGCCCCGGTGCGCCGGGCGACCGAGAGCGAGCCGTAGGCCGCCCGGCCGGGTGTCGCGTCGGCGCCGCCGCACCTCAGAGCAGCGACAGGTGTACGTGGTTGGTGTGGTCGCTGGACGGGTCGCCGTGCGCGCTGCCGTACGACTTCCAGCCGGTGGCCGGGAACCAGATCTGCCGGTACCAGATCACGTAGAGGATGCCGAGCCGGTCGGCGTTGCGGACCAGGAACGCGGCGAGGTTGTTGCCGTACGTCCGGTCGCCGCCCCTGGCGTCGCCGCCGAACCCGCGCTTCTCGGCGGAGAAGTCGCAGGCCCGGCCCTTCGGGTGCTCGTACGGCCCGCCCGGGCGGAAGCAGGAGGTGAACCGGGTGAAGCCGGCCCGGCGCGCCTCGGTCAGCGCGTGCAGGGTGCGGGGGGTGACGCAGCCGCTGGTGGTCGGGTCCGGTTGGCTGCAGGTCTGGGCCGGCCACGACCCGTCGGCGTCGCGCGGCGCGGACCGGGCCACCGGTGACTCGACGGCCACGAACCCCCTGGTCGACTCGCCGCCGACCAGCGCCAGCGCCCGTTCGGCGGCCTGCTTCTGCTTGACCATCACGGCAAGCTGCCGGCGCTCCTCGGTGACCTCGGCGTCGAGGGCGAGTTTCGCCCGGACGAGCCGGGCCCGGGCCTGGCCCAGCTGGCGGAGCCGGTGGTTGTCCCGCAGGGCCATGGTCTCCAGACCCCGGGCGCGTTCCAGGAAGTTGTCGGCCGAGGTGCTGCCGAGCAGCACCAGCACCGGGCCGATCCGACCGGTCCGGTACGCGTTGCGGGCGACCTGTTCGACCTCGGGCACCAGTTCCGCGATCCGGGCCTCGACCCGGCGTACCTCGGCGGCGAGTTTCGCCTGCCGGGTTTTCGCGTTCGCGAGCGCGGCCCGGGCCTGCAGATAGCCCCGGCCGGTGGCTTCGAGCACGTCCCGGATGAGCGGTGTGCCACCCTCGTCGCCGGCCGGGGCGGCGGGGTCGAGCGCCGCCGACGCCGTACCGGGGCGGACCGCGGTCGTGGCGAGCGCGCCGACGGCGACGAGCAGCGCCAAGGCCAGTGGTAATCGTGGACGTCCGGATCCTGTCATGCAAGCCCCTCCGTCGGCCGACCACCGGGCCGGCTGACCGGGCGTACGCCGTGACGGGCGCGCTGCGCCCGATGCGGCGGTGGATTCTCCGGTCAGCTGGGCCCCGGCTCGCCCGGAGGGCGAATCGGCGGCGGTCACGCCGGCGCGGAGGGGTGCGCCACCGGGCGAAACCGTGGCCAGCTTACCGAACCGGCCAGTGCGACATGCCGAAAAGAGGGATTGACCAGCAACTTCCACCGAAAGAGTGGATCAGGTGCCATTTCGCCCCGTGGGTGTGCCGTCAGCGTTCGTAGCGCTCGCCGCTGGAGGGCTGCCCGGTCGCGTCCCGGGGCGGCAGTCGGCGCAGGTCGTCGAGGCTGCGTGCCTTCGCCGCCTCGTCCGTCCAGCGCTTCGGGTCGGGACCGTGCTCCCCGGCCTTCTGTTCCGGGTTGGCGGTGGACTTCGACTTGCCGGACTTCTGGCGGGCCATCACATTCCTCACCTTCGTCGCGTACGTCGTGGAGCGTCGGCCAGCCGGCCTCCGGATCACCGCGTTCCCCACCGCCGGGAGGGCAAACGGGGGCCGCCCGTCGGGGGGACCGCTCCGGATGCGTCCAGCGGCGCCCCGGTCACCGCTCGTGGTCGCCGGCCTCGGGCCGCCTCACATCCGGGCTCTCAACACGTCGAACTCGCAGCCGGGCTCGGCCGGGTCGAAGCCGTGCTCGGCCAGCCAGCGGGCCGCCACCAGGCTGCGCCACGACCACCATCCGCGGATCACGTCGCGGTCGACGTCGGCGCCGTAGCCGGCGACCACGTCGTCAAGGTGCTCCTCGTGTCCGAGCGTCAGGACGGCGAGGTCGTACAGGGCATCACCCTGGGCCGCCTCGGACCAGTCGATCACACCGGTGATCGTGTCATCGTCGTCGACGAACACGTGGGTCAGCTGCAGGTCACCGTGGATGAACACCGGTTTCCACGGTCGGAGCGCAGCCTCGGCAACCTCGCGGTTGCGGGCGACCAGTTCGGCGGGCAGGACGCCGCTCGTGACGAGCGCCTCGCATTCGCCGTCCAGGCGGGACACGAGTTCGTCGAGGCGCCGACCGGGCCACGGCGGCAGGGGCGCGTCGTGCAGTGCCCGTACGGCCGCACCCGCCGCGGCCCACGCCGCCGCTGACACGGGCGACGGCTCGCCGAGGCGGCCCAGTGCGACCCCGGGCACGGCGGCGAGCGCGAGCACCGGGGGCTTGCGCCAGAGGACCTGCGGAGTCGGGATCGGCGCCAGGGCCATCGCCTCGACCTCGACGTCGATGCGCGTCTGATCGGCGTCGATCTTCAGAAACACGTCGCCGACCCGCAGGGTCGCGCGCTCGTCATGGGCGACGACGACCTTGACCTCTTCCATGTCAGCCATTATCACGAAATGATCATCGGCGCCACCACAGGTTTATCGCGTACGACGCGACATGCGCCACGGCGCACGGAAAAGTGGTGGCCTCCCGCGAGGGTCAGTAGTCGCATCCTGGCTCGACTGGCTCCGGACGCGACGACCGAGCGGCGGCAGCAGACGGGAAAACGGGAGCACGCCACGCGGGTGCTACTCCGGTACACCGGACGCCTCGGCGATGCGGGTCCGTGGCGATGGCGCATCCTGCCGGCGGAACAACGGGCAGCCAGGGAAGACGCCGGAACCGACGCTGCTCGTGGCGCCCCTCCGGCAGCCGATCGAGACGTCCGGGGACCGCCCCGTCGTCCGGAAGCCGACTGAGGATGGTCCCGTACCACAGCAGGCCCGGCACATCCGGAAGGGCCGGGGACGGACGCCACAGCCGCACCTCCCGCCGAGCGAACCCGGGTAGCCCCCGGGCTGCGGGCGTCGATGGCGGGATTCCGGTGGAACCAGATACGACTGCCGGCGGTCCAACCTGACATGCGTGCGGTCGTCTCCCTCGGCTCTGTCCTGTTGGGCCTGCTCGTCGGCGCTCTCATGCTGCGGTCCGGCTGGGAGTTGCCGGTACGCATGTCCTGCTCAGGCGATACCTGCATGTCGCAGTCGTGGGTCGACGTCGACTGGGAGCGGGTCAACTGGGAACTGAAGCCGACCAGGATCGCCTGCTTCGAGCCCAACCCGGCCGACCACGACGTCCTGATCGGGCCCGGCGACGAGTGCGTGTCGTCCCGTGGCGACGTCGTCGAAGAACGGGCCAGCTACGAAGAACTGCGTGAAGAGATCCAACAACGGCGCATTCTGTCACTTGCGTTCGCCGGCGCCGCGATCGTGCTGCCACCGGTCCTCGTCGAAATGTGGTGGCGGCTTCGCCGCAGGCCGGCACCGACCGTACGCCGACTCCACGCTCCCCCGCCCTGAGCGTGGCAGATGAGCACGCCCCGCCAGCTTGATCGTGCAACAGCCGGTGGTGCTGGCTCGCGTTCGACCTGCCCAGCTTGGCCAACACCGCCGTGGCGACAGCGATCGCACACCTCTGTGGACAGCTGGGCGTTGCCGGGCCCGCCATCCATCCCCCGTAGTCTTCTTCAATGATGATCAATCCGATCGAGCTTGTCATCTTTGACTGCGACGGCGTGCTGGTCGACAGCGAGCGCATCGCGGTCCGCGTCCATGTCACGGTCGGCGCGGACCTTGGCTGGCCACTCACCGAGGCGGACGTGGTCGAGCGGTTCATCGGCCGGTCCCACGCGTCCATCCGGGGGTTGATCGCCGCCCGCCTCGGGCACGATGTGGCCGCGACCTGGGCCGAGCGGTTCGAGTTGGCACACCGCCGGGAGGTGGACGCCGGACTGACCGCGGTCGAAGGCATCACCGACGCGCTCGACGCGATCAGTCAGCCGACGTGCGTGGCCTCCAGCGGTACCCACGAGAAGATGCGGCACACCCTGGGCCGCACCGGACTGTACCGCCGCTTTGAGGGTCGCATCTTCAGTGCGACCGAGGTCGCCCGCGGCAAGCCCGCCCCAGACCTGTTCCTGCACGCGGCGGCGACCATGGGTGTCCCGCCTGCGGCGTGCGTCGTGGTCGAGGACAGCCTGTACGGCATGCAGGCGGCCCGCGCCGCCGGCATGCGCTGCCTCGGCTATGCGGGTGGACTGACTCCCGCCCGCCAGCTTGAGGGCGCCGCCACGGTGATCTTTGATGACATGCGCAAACTGCCGGCCCTGCTCGAAGAGGTCTGAGAGGTCCGACTGCGACAGCCTCCACTCCAGCAGCGACGAAGTTGAGTACGGTTCGCCGTCCGCCGGCCGGTTCGATCTGCCGGAGAAATGCCCGCCGAGTGGAGAGGCGGTTCACCGAACGTCCGCCTCATTGGCATTACGCAGGTAATCCTTGTCAAGCTGAGCATGACGCGCGTCGGTCGACGCGGCGCAGGGTCGGTCGTGACGCTGGGCAGGGGCAGAGACCGCCCACGGGCTGATGCGTGCCCTGGCGGCCGGTGGGTAAGGCGGATCGGACGGCCACGACGTACCGGCGAAGGGTGGAGGCGGACGGATGGAGACCCGGACGACCGAGACGACAGTTCCCACCGCCGGGGTGCAGCTCACCGGCGACCTGGTGGTCCCCGCGCAGGCCCGGGCGGTCGTGCTGTTCGCGCACGGCAGTGGCAGTTCCCGGCGCAGTCCACGCAACCGGTTGGTCGCCGACGCGCTCAACCGGCAGCACCTGGCCACCCTGCTGGTCGACCTGCTGACCGTCGCCGAGGAGGCGATCGACGACCGGACCGGCGAGCTGCGGTTCGACATCGGGCTGCTCACCGAGCGCCTGGCCGGCATCGTCGACTGGCTGGCCACCGGCGAGCCGGCCGGGCCGCTGCCGATCGGGCTCTTCGGCGCCAGCACCGGCGCCGCCGCCGCGCTGGCCACCGCCGCCGCCCGGCCGGACCAGGTGTACGCGGTCGTCTCCCGGGGCGGCCGGCCTGATCTGGCCGGTGCCGACCTGGGCCGGGTCCGGGCCGACACCCTGCTCCTGGTCGGCGGCCTCGACACCGAGGTGATCCGGCTCAACGAGCAGGCGCACGCCCAGCTGTCGGCCGAGGCGGAGTTGCGGGTGATCCCCGGGGCCAGCCATCTGTTCGTGGAGCCCGGCACCCTGGACCGGGTGGCCCGGGACGCCGCCGACTGGTTCACCGCCGCCCTGCCGCCCCGAAGTGCCGGATAGCCGCCGACGCCACCTCCCGGCACGCCGTGACGGATACCTATGAGCGTGGGCGGCTCATACTGAGGAGCATGACGGAGCAGCAGGACGCCAGTGCCACTGATCTCGGTTACCTGACCGGTGGGGCCCGGGCCGCGGTGCGTACCGGTCTCGCCATGCTGCACGCCCGTGGCCTGGTGGTCGCCGACCCGCCCGGCCGGCTCCGCCGTGCCGGGGTGCTGCCGGCCCGGCTCGAACCGCTCGAACGGGCGCTCTTCGGTGCGCTGCACGGTGCGATGGCGCCCCGTGAGGTGGCCAACCAGCCCCAGGTCCGACGGGCCCTGGCCGAGCACCGGGAGGGGTTGATCGGCCTCGGGCTGCTCCGCCCGGCCTGGCGGCGGATCGCGCTGCCGGCCATGCTGGTGCTGGTGCCACCGCTGCTGGTCGCCCGGCTGGTCGCCGACGACCTGGTCGGTGGCGGGGCGGCGCTGCTGATCGTGCTCGCCTTCGCCGTCTTCGCCAACCTGTTCCTGCCCCGGCAGACCGTCGCCGGTGCCCGGCTGCTCCGGGACGCCCGTCGACGGCATCCGGTACCGGGCGCGCCGGCCACCGATCCGGCGGCCGAGCCGGGCACGGCGGTGGCGTTGTACGGCGTGACCGCGCTGCGGATCCTGATGCCGCAGTTCGCCCGGGACAGCGGGTTGCTCCAGGAGGGGTGGTGGACGCGCCTGCTGGACGCCTTCCGCCCCGGCGTCCCGTCCCTGCCTGCCGGCGCGGTCTGACCGGTTCGGCCCGGGGTGTCGGGCCCGGAGCCGGGCTCAGTGTGGCCGGGAGGCCGGGAACCCGGTCGGTTCGGCGAGTACCGAGCGGGCGGTCTCGTCGGGCACGCCGAACGGCACCACCACCGGGAAGTTGTCGGAGCGGAACGAGAGCTCGTCCTCGGTGACCACGCCCACCTCGTGGTCAGCCAGGCCGGCGAGCCAGTGCAGGCCGGCGGCGCCCATCGCCACCCCGGCGGTGGCGAAGGCGTCGGCCCGCCCGAGGTCCGTGCCGACCACGGTGACCGAGGCGAGCGCCGTGGCCGGCGCGCCCCGGTACGGGTCGACCACGTGGAAACCCCGCTCGTACGTGCCGGAGGTGGCGATCGCGAAGTCGGTGCCGCCCAGCACCCAGCAGACCCGGTCCGGCTGCCACGGGTGACGGATCCCGATCCGCCACGGCTCGTCCGGCCGGGGCCCGCCCCGGGCCCGGATGTCGCCACCGGCGTTGAGCCAGTGTGAGCCGCAGCCGGCGGCGAGCAGCCGGTCCGAGGCGACCTGTACCGACCAGCCCTTCACGTAACCGGAGGGGTCGAACCGCCCGGTCGCGTACGCGTCGAAGTAGCCGTCGGTCTCCCGCCACAGGTCGGCGCAGGCCTCGACCACCAGCCGCAGGTCGGCGGAGCAGTCCTCGATGGACAGCTCGCCCCGGTCGAAGCGGTTGACCTCGCTGTCCGGCTTGTACGTGCTGAACCGCTCGTCCACCTCGCGGAACCAGTCGAAGACCTCGTCGGCGAGTTCCGCCAGGTGCCGCCGGGGCAGCGGATCGGCGAGCTGGACGCTGATCGGCGTACCCATGATCTGTTCGACCCGACGCAGTCCGGTGCTGCCCATCGGCTCAGGCCTTTGCCCTGTCGAGCGCGGACTGCAACGACGCCTGGTACGCCTCGCTGGTCAGGCTCGCCCCGGAGACGGTGGAGATCTTGGCGCTCTGCGCGGTGAGGACCTCCTGCCGCAGCTTCGGGATGGCCCGCTCGTTGACCGAGATGCTGGTCGGGTCGTCCTGCGGGTACGCGGCCGAGACGTCGGTGATCTTGCCGCCCTCGACGACCAGGGTGACCTTGATCCCGCCGTACGTGTAGTTCGCGGTCGCCCCGGCGAAGGTGCCGTCCTTCAGCCCGCTCGACGGCGGCTTGGTCGGCGGGTTGTTCTTCTTCGGCGGACTGCTCTGCTTGCCGCTCGGGGTCGCCTTCGGGCTCTCCGGGGCGCCGCCACCGGCCGCGCCGGCCTCGTCGTCGGTGAGTTCGAGCGCCACCTGGGTGCCGGTGCCGGGGGTCGGGGTGCCGAGTTTGGCTCCGATCAGCAGGCTGGTGCCGATGGCGGTGCCGAGTACGGCGAAGGCGGCGCGACGCACTTCTTCTCCTTCGTGGTGGGTCAGAACTCGAACGGGTCGAGGTGGATCTGTCGGCGGGGGACCCGGAGTTTGCGCAGGGTACGCAGCGAGACGTCGACCAGGCCGGGCGGCCCGCAGAGGTAGATGTCGCGGCGGCGGACGTCGGGGACGAGTTCCCGCATGCCCTTGGCGGTGAACAGGTGCCGGGGCGCCGGGTCCTCGCGGGAGCCGATCACGTACCAGACCTGGGCCTCGCGGGACCGGGCCAGCCAGTCCAGCTCGTCGCGGAAGAGCAGCTCCTCCTCGGTCCGGGAGCGGTAGATCACCACGGCGCGCTCGGGCAGGTCCTCCAGCAGCGCCCGGATCGGCGCGATGCCGCTGCCGCCCGCGATGAGCAGGGCCCGGGGCCGGATCGCCCGGTTGGCGGTGAAGACCCCGGAGGGCCCCTCGGCGAAGATCTTGGTGCCGGGTTCGAGGTACTGCAGCGACTCCGTGTGGTCGCCGACGATTTTGACGGTGAGGCGGAGCCACTGCTCGTTCGGCGCCGCCGACAGCGAGAACGGGTGCGCCTGCCACCAGCAGCCCTTGGTCAGGAACCGCCACCGGAAGTACTGCCCGGCCCGGGCGTCGAGCTCGTCGAGGCGCTGCCCGGAGATGTAGATCGACACCATGTCGGTGCCCTCCGGGACGACGTCCTCGACCTGCAGCCGGTGCCGAAGGTTGAACCGCAGCGGGGAGATAATCCGTCCCCAGAGGACGGAGACGATGACGAAGACGTAGAGGCCGGCCCAGAAGTAGCGGCCGAAGCCCGGCTTGACGAACTCCTGCCCGGTGGCGAACTGGTGCCCGTAGCTGAACAGCAGCACCAGATAGGTGCTCAGGTGCAGGTAGTACCAGAGCTCGTAGTTCATCCGGCGTCGGATGCCCCGGATGGCGAGCAGCGCGATCCCGACGATGATGGCGGTGGCGCCGACCGCGCTGAGCATGTCCTCGTACGTGCTCAGCAGGGTCCAGGTGCCGTCGACCAGCGGCTCGTTGGTGAGTTTGCTGTAGCCGACCGCGATCAGCGCGGCGTGGGCCAGGATCGCCAGCAGCAGGAAGGCGCCGAGTTCCCGGTGCCAGATGAGCAGCGAGTGTGCCCCGATCCAGCGTTCGAGCCACCGTACCCGGCTCATCAGCAGGACCTGGGCGAGCAGCAGGTAGCCGCCGACCAGGCCGGTCAGCCGACCACCGGCGACCAGCACGTCGGCGGTGGTGGTGATCGACCCGGTCGGGGTGTTCAGCCACCAGAGCTCCACTGTGGTGGCCAGCGCCGCCCAGAAGACGATGTGGAAGAAGAGCCGGCCACCCCGGTCGTAGACCTCGACCTCGGCGGTCTCCCGGTGCCGCGCGGCCTCCGCGCCGCCGGAGGGCCCGGGCCGCCAGGCGGGCGCGGTCTCCGCGTACGACCGGGGCTCCCGATCCCGGTCGCCGGACGGGTACGACCGGTCCGTACCGCCGCGGCGGGGGCGTTCCCGGGTGGGGTACGGGTCCGGATCCGGCTCGGCGTAGGTGTCCACGCCCCGGGTCGGGTACGGCTCGTAGTCCGGATAGGCGTCGCGATCCCGGCCCCGCGACGGTGGCCGGTCGTAGGGGTCGTCGTCCGACACCCGAGGTATCAGGCCGGTCACCCACTCGGTGAGGGGTTCGGCGGTCTCGACATCCCGGCGGCGTGTCACGTAACAGGTGTACCGGATCCCGACGCCACCGACGATCGGCTTAGGCCACACTTAAGATTCGTTTGGCGGCGGGCTAAGGAAGCCCGGTCGCGAACGACCCGGACGGCCCGTGTCGGGGCCCACCGGGTTTCGCTGCGCCGCCCGGCGGCCCGCCCCCCCAACGGGCCGCCCGCCCCCGTCGGCCGGCCCGCCCCCCGACGGGCCTCCAGCAGCTTGGACCGCCCCGCCACACAGCCACCACACGAATGCGTCCGCGCCCACCATCGACCATCCGAACCGGAGGGTGCGCCTTCCGGGCCGGCCCGGCGCCCGCCCCGGAGGCCCGGGCCGGCCGTACGTCGGGTGAACCACCGTCGGCGGTACCGTTACCCGTCGGTGACTGGCCACCGGCGGGTGCTGGGAGACGACGGATGAGGTTCGGTGTTCTCGGGCCACTGCGGGTCCGCCTGGACACCGGCGCGGAGGTGGTGCTGCGCAGCCGGCACCAGCGCACGGTGCTGGGCACCCTGCTGGTCGGCGCCGGGCAGGTGGTGGCGGTCGACCGGTTGGTCGAGGTGCTCTGGGCCGACCGCCCACCCGCGTCGTACGCCTCGAACCTGCAGACGTACGTCTCCCGGCTGCGGGAGCGGCTGCCCGGGGTGACGATCGACCACAGCGGCGACGGCTACCTGCTCCGGGTCGGCCCCGACGACCTGGACGTGCTGGTGTTCCGGCGTGAGATCGGGCTCGGCCGGGCGGCGATGGCCGCCGGCGACCCGGGTACGGCGGCCCGGCGGTTCCGGGCCGGCCTGCGGCAGTGGCGGGGCCGACCGCTGGCCGACCTGTCGGTGCCGCCCCTGGAACCCGAACTCGCCCGCTGGGAACTGGACCGGACCGGCGCCCAGGAGGAGTGTGTCGACGCCGAACTGGCGGCCGGCGGGGACCTCGGGACCGTGCTCGCCGAACTGCACCGGATGGTGGCCGAGCAGCCGCTGCGGGAACGGTCGCACGCCCAGCTGATGCTGGCGCTGGCCCGGGCCGGCCGCCGTGCCGACGCCCTCGCCGCCTACCGGCACGCCCGGAATCTCCTGGTCACCGAGTTGGGCCTGGAACCGGGCCCCGAGCTGCGTCGGGCGCATCGGGCGGTCCTGCACGGTGAGGAGCCGGTGGCGGTCGGGTCGGCCCCGGAGTCCGGGACGCCGTTCCCGGTCTGCCAGCTGCCACCGGCCGCACCGGGTTTTGTCGGCCGCGCCGACCGCATCGAACGGATCGCGAGGCTGCTGGAGCCGGGCGTCGGCGTGGTGCCGGTGGTCGCGGTCTCCGGACAGCCCGGGGTGGGCAAGACCGCGCTGGCGGTGACGGTGGCACACCGGCTCCGGGGCCGGTTTCCGGACGGGCAGCTCTTCGTCCACCTCGCCGGTGCCTCGGCGGCACCCCGCGATCCGGCCGGCGTCCTCGCCGACCTGCTCCGGAGCCTGGGGGTGCCCGGCACCGCCGTACCGCAGAACCTCACCGCCCTGGCTGCGGTCTACCGGGCCCGGCTCGCGGACCGGCGGATACTGGTGGTCCTCGACGACGCCGCGACCGCCGCCCAGGTCCGCCCGCTGCTGCCGGGCACCCCGGGCAGTGCGGTGCTGGTCACCAGCCGACGTCGGCTCAGCGACCTGATCGACGCCCGGCACGTACCGGTCGGCCCGCTGACCGACCGCGAGACCCGGGACCTGCTCGCGCACGTGGTCGGTCCGGACCGGGTGGCTGGTGAACCCGTCCCCGCCGCCCGGATCGCCGCCGCCTGCGGCAACCTCCCACTCGCCGTCCGGATCGCGGGCACCCGGCTGGCGACCCGGTCCTGGCCGCTGGCCGTACTCGCGGACCGGCTCGACGACGAGCGACGGCGCCTGGACGAACTGGCCGCCGGTGACCAGCAGGTCCGGGCCAGCCTCGCGCTCAGCGTCCGGGCCCTCTCCCCGGCGGCGCGGGAGGCGTTTGTGCTGCTCGGCACCCTTGGGCCGGTCAGCTTCGCCGGGTGGGCGGTCGCCGAGCTGCTCGACCGCGCCGACCCGGACCGGGTCCTCGACGAGTTGGTGGAGGCGAACCTGCTGGAGGTGGCCTGCCCGACCGACCGCACCGAGCCGCGGTACCGGCTGCACGACCTGCTCCGGGTCTACGCCGAGGAACTCGCCGCCGGTGACCTGACCGGACCGGATCAGGCCGCCCGACCGGGCGGCCCCGCCACCGCCGGGCGGAACCGGCTGCTGGCGACCGCCGCCGCGCTGGCCGGCGCCGCCGCCCGACGGCTGCCGCGCACCCTGACCTGGGCCCGACCGGAGGAGCCGGCCGACCCGGTACGACCGACCCGTAGCGGCGTCGAACGCCTTGTCGCCGCCGACCCGCTCGGCTGGCTCGGCGCCGAACTCGACTTCCTGGTCAACCTGATCGGTCTGGCCGGGCACCGCGCCGTCGACCGGGACGGACCCACTGCCGATCGGGCCGCGATCGTCCTGGCCGAGCGGCTGGCGCCGTTCCTCTGGGTGCACGGACACTGGACCGCGTTGCGGCTCGCGCAGCGGCTGGCCGGAGCGGCGGCGGCCCGGACCGGTGACGAGCGGGCGTTGGCGCGTACCGAGTTTGTCGAGGGGGTGCTCTGCCTGGCCCGGGGCGACCTGGCCGGGGCCGCCGAGCGGCTGCGCAGCGGCGAGGCCCGGTTCACCCGGTTCGCCGACCGGCACGGCCTGGCCTGCCTGCTCAGCGACCTGGCGGTGCTCTACGACTACCAGAACCGGGCCGAGGAGGCGGCCGCCACGGCACAGCGGGCGGTGCAGCTGTTCCGCGCCGAAGGTGACCCGCTCGGCGCGGTGCTGGCCGCCCCGGTGCTCTCCGCCGCCTACCGGGGTCTGGGCCGGCTCGACGAGGCGTTGGCGGTGGACCGGGCGGCGGTCACCGAGGCCGCCGACCTCGGCGTACCGGAGATCGTGACGGCCCGGTGCCTCAACGCGCTCGCGGTGACCCGACTGCTGCGCGACGAGCCGGGACTGGCGTACGGCGCGGCGGAGCGGGCGGTGACGCTGCTGGAGACCGTCGGCGACCGGTACGTACTGCTGGCCGCCCTGCGGCACCTCGCCTCGGCCGCGATCTGCCTCGGGCGGCGTACCGAGGCGATCGACCGGCTCCGGCAGAGCCACGAACTGGCGGTGCAGCTCGGTGACCGGCCGTGGGCCACCGGACTGGCCCGGGACCTGGCGGTCGGCTGGATCGGGGAGGGACGGGCGGCGGCGGCGGTCGAGGTGCTGCGCGACTGTGCCCGTGCCTTCGGCGAGATGGAGATGCCGGCGACCCAGGCCGCCACGCTGCACATGCTCGCCCGGGCGTACGACGAGACCGGGCAGCCGGAGGCCGCCCGGGACGCCCGGCTCTGGGCGGACCTGCTCGCCGATCCCCGGGACATCCGTACCCCGGCGTTGGCGAACATCGTGCTGCGGCTGGCCGAACCGGATTCGTCCGACCCCTCCGGCGGCCCGGACGGCGGTACCGACGAGGACGGGAGCCGCTGCCGGGCCACGGCGGGGGAAAGCGTCGTACCGCGTCGGTAGGGTCGGCGGGTGAACCGTACCGACCGGCTCTACGCCCTGGTGGAAGAGTTGCGGGCGGTCGCGCCGCGACCGCGCAGTGCGCGCTGGCTCGCCGCGCGGTTCGAGGTCGACGCCCGCACCATCCGGCGCGACATCGGCGCCCTGCAGGAGTCCGGCGTACCCATCTATCCCGAGCGGGGCCGGCGCGGCGGCTACGTGCTGGACCGCGCCTACACCCTGCCGCCGGTCAACATCACCCCACGGGAGGCGATCGCCGCCGCGGTCGCCCTGGGGACGATGGCCGACACCCCGTTCCTCGACGACGCCCGGTCGGCGCTCTACAAGCTCCTCGCAGTGATGTCGCCGTCCGATGTGGAGGCCGCGCGCCAGGTGGCGGACCGCATCCACCTCGGCGCCCCGGAGCGGTCGGCGACGCCGGCCCGCCAGGTGTTGCGTACCGCCGGCGACGCCGTCGTCCGGCGGACCGTACTGGCGATCGAGTACGTCGACCGGCACGGCCGCGCCTCGCACCGGCTCATCGAACCGGTGGAACTGCTCGGCGCCGGCCACCAGTGGTACCTGGTCGGCTGGTGCCGGCTCCGCCAGGAGGTGCGCGGGTTCCGGCTGGACCGGATGCGCCGGGCGTCGGCGACCGACGAGGTCGCCCCGCCCCGGTCGGTCGGCGCCGCCTGGCGGAGCCGGTTCGAACTGGCGACGGCCCCGCTGAACCTGCCCGGCATGATGTCGTCCTGAGCCTCTGATCAGGCAATTTCCGTCGCGAAAAGCGGACAGGATGGTGCCTCGGGACAGGTCGAGAATGGTGGTTGATGACGTTCGGCGCGGGCAGCGCGAACGACCGGTGCGCCGGCTGCCGGACACCGCCCCCACGGGAGGAAGTCTCGCCATGACCATCAACACCAACCACAGCTCGGCCCTGCTCCCCGTCGACCCCCGGCCGAGGCTCTGGGACAACTGGGTGGCCCTGCGCAACGGTGACCTGACGCTGGTCGACGAGATCGTCGCTCCCGTCCTGACCGTCCACCTGCCGAGCGTCGGCGACGGCCCGGCCCGGCTGCGTGGTCGGGGCGAACTGCTCTCCTGGCTGTCGGCGGCGCACACCGCCCACCCCGGGCTGCGGCTGACCGTCCAGGTCGGCCCGATCATCGGTCCGGACCTGGTCGCCGGCCGGTGGACCTGCACCGGTCTCCGCCCAGGACGGCAGCCCACCCGTCGGCTCCGGTCGGTCGGGACCGTCTCGGGCGTCGACATCATCCGGATCGAGGGCGACCGGATCGTCGAGTGCTGGAGTCACGACGACGCCCACGCGGGGCAGGACCGGGCGGCCGCGTACGCCGCCGCCTGACCGTGGTCGGGGACGGGCCGGGGCCGGTCCGTCCCCGATCCTCGCTCAGTTCGGTGCCGGCTCGCCCCGGTACGTGCCGAACGACCAGCGGTTGCCCTCCGGATCACGTACCAGGAACTCGCGTGAGCCGTAGCTGGTCTCCTGCACCTCCCGGACCAGTTCGGCGCCGGCCGCGACCGCTCGGGCGCAGAGCCGGTCCGGATCGTCCGTCACCGCGTACGCGCCGAAGGTGCCGGGCAGCAGCGGCCACGGGTCGTCGGCCCGGTCGGAGGCAGTGCCCAGCATGATCCCGCCGCCCGGGGGCCACCGGAGCTGCGCATGGTGTACGACGTCACCGTCGGCGCTGACCGAAACCTCTTCGAAGCCGAAGGCGTCGACGAGAAAACTGATCAACTGTCGGGCGTCCCGGGCTCGTAACGTGGGCCAGACCTGGGGCGGAGGAGGTTCGGCTGTCATGCCGACGATTCTGTCGGCGGGTCGACGCGGCCGGCTTGGACGTTTCGGAACTCCTCCGCCAGCCAGCGGCTCGGCGGGCAGCCGGCGAATTCGCGGAAGTCCCGGTCGAGGTGGGCCTGGTCGTAGTAACCCGCCACCGCGGCGACCTCGGCCAGCCCGGCCGCCGGGCCCCCTGGTCGGGCTCCGGGCTGCGGCAGGCGTCGGGTCTGGTCCCGCTGCGCCGGGCCTCCGATCCGGCTCTGCGGCAGGCGTCCGGCCTGGCGCTGCAGCAGGCGTCGGGCCCGGTCGAACCGGACCACCCGGGCGGCCCGTTTCGGGCTCAGTCCGACCTCGACGCCGAACCGGCGACTCAGGTACCGGCCGCTCCAGCCGGTCTGCCGGGCCAGTTCACCCACCGGCACCGTCCCACCGCTGGCCAGCAGGCGGTGCCAGGCCCGGACCAGTTCGGCCGGCGGCCCGGCGCCAGCGTCAAGACGGCGGACGAGCAGCCGGTCGAGCACGTCGAACCGCTCGCTCCAGCTGGCAGCACCGAGTAGTCGTTCCCGCAGTTCCCCGGCGAACGGGCCGAGCACCAGGTCGGCGCTGAGATCGGCGGCGGCGAGCTCGCCGGCCGGCAGGCCGAGCAGCGCCCGTGCGCCGAGTGGGGAGAGGCTGAGCTGGACGCCCGACTGTCGACCGTCGTGCTCGATCAGCGCCGGTGCGGTGTGCAGACCGCCGACGAGCGTGTCGTACCGGCCCGGTGGGGTGCGCGGATCCGGGTGGGCGGTGACCACCAGCGGATCGTCGAGCGTGATGATCAACGTCAGGTGTGGCGACGGCAGGCCCCGGTGCCGGCCGGGCGGAACGCCACGGTCCCGGTAGCCGACGTACGGGGCGAGGAACGGGCGCAGCGGCGGCGCGGGCAGCCGCTGCACCAGTTCCGACCGCGGTTCGGGCACCACGTGGGAAGTCTAGGCCGGAAGTCTGGGCCGGTCAGGCGTCGTCCGTGGGCAGTCGCCGGGCGACCAGGACGGCGTCGTGGATGGTGATCTCCCGCCCTTCGGGGTCGACTGTGGTACGTGGCCGGGCCTCGGCGGCGGTGACCTTCCACCCGGCCGGGTCGAGGGTGGCGGCGACCTCCTCGGCGGTGAACATCATGTCCGGGAAGTGCATCCGGTGCGCCGAGGTGCGCAGGTCCGACGGATGGTGACCGACGATCAGCAGGGTTCCGCCCGGAGCCACCGCGTCCGCCAGCCGCCGGAACAACTCCTGCCGCTGTGCGCTCGGCAGGTGCATGAACTGGGACGAGACCAGGTCGTACCCGCCCTCGGGCAGCGGCCGGCCACGCAGGTCGGCGTGCAGCCAGTCGATCCGGCCGGCGACCTCCGCCCCGGCGGACGCCGCGTTCGCCGCGCCGCGTTGCAACGCCGTGGTGGAGATGTCGACCGCGGTCACCTGCCAGCCGCGCCGGGCCAACCAGACCGCGTCGGCGCCCTCGCCGCTGCCGACGTCGAGGGCCCGGCCGGGTGCCAGGTCGGTCGCCTCGGCGACAAGCTGCGGGTTCGGCTGTCCGCTCCAGATCGCCGGCCGGCCCTGGTAACGCTCCTCCCAGGCGGCCTCCTCGAACAGGGTGCGCACCTGCTCCCGGTACGCCCGCACGGCGGCCCGGGTCTCCTCGTCGACCAGGTCCGCGTTGATCGCCGCACCCGCGTTCAACCCCGCCGCGGCGGCGGAGAGCACCTGGGCACGTATGTCGGCGACGTTGCCGGCCACCCAGACCCCGGCCACCCCGGTCGCCCCGGTCGGGTCGGCGTTGATCTGACTGCCGACCACGTGACCGTTGATCTCGACGTCGACCGGCTCCAGTCCCAGTGACTCCAGGACCGCACTGCGGGCGGTGAGCCGGGGCGCGACGACAACCGCGTCGAGCGCGATCACCTCGCCGGAGTCGAGACGTACCCCGGTCAGGGCGTTGTCGGTGGCCTCGACCGCCGCGACCGGCCCGGGTACGACGACGATGCCGCGTGCCGCGAGCCGCTCCGCCTCCTCGGCGTTCGGCGGCGGGGTGTGGTGCGACAGGAGCAGCACCTCGGAACTCCACTGCCGCCACAGTTCGGCCTGGTGCACGGCGAGCGGCCCGGTCGCGAGTACGCCGATCCGCCGGTCCCGGACCTCCCAGCCGTGGCAGTACGGACAGTGCAGCACCTGCTGTCCCCACCACCGGGCCAGTCCGGGCACGTCCGGCAGTTCGTCGACGCCGCCGGTCGTCACCAGCAGTCGCCGGGCCCGGGTCTGCCGCCCGTCGTCCAGGGTGACCTGGAAGCCGTCGCCGTCCCGGGTCGCCGCCTCGACCCGGCCGGTGACGATCTCGCCGCCGTACCGGGTCACCTCGGCGTTCCCGAGGGCCAGCAGTTCCGCCGGCGGCGTACCGTCCCGGGTCAGGAAGTTGTGTACGTGTCCGGCCGGTGCGTTGCGGGGCTGCCCGGCGTCGATCACCAGTACCGAGCGGCGTGCCCGGGCCAGGGCCAGCGCGCCATTCAGCCCGGCGGCGCCGCCGCCGACCACGACCACGTCGTACGTCTTGTCCATCCGCTTCTCCCTGCTGTCCGTCGCTGGGTCCACGGTCCGACGCGGCGGCCGACCTGACAAGTATTCTTGCCGGTATGGCAAACGACGCCCGGCGGCCCGGGGCCCCGGATCCCGGCGACCCGGCGTCCGGTGACGGTCCGGACCTCTCCGGTGTGCTGGCCGGGGTCGGTCCGCGCCTGCGCGCGTTGCGCAAGCAGCGGGGCACCACCCTGACCCAGCTCGCCGAGCTCACCGGCATCTCGGTCAGCACCCTGTCGCGGTTGGAGTCCGGCGGTCGTAAGCCCACCCTGGAACTGCTGCTGCCGCTGGCCCGGGCCCACCAGGTGGCCCTGGACGAGCTGGTCGGCGCCCCACCCACCGGGGATCCGAGGGTGCACGCCCGGCCGATCGTCCGGCACGGCATGACGTTCCTGCCGCTGACCCGCCGCCCGGGTGGGCTGCAGGCCTTCAAGCAGATCCTGCCGGCCAACCCCTCCGCCGAGCTGCGCCAGCAGACCCATGAGGGCTACGAGTGGCTCTACGTCCTCTCCGGCCGGGTACGTCTGTTGCTCGGCGAGCACGACCTGGTGCTGACCCCGGGCGAGGTTGTCGAGTTCGACACCCGGGTGCCGCACTGCGTGACCAATCCGGGGCCGGGCACCGCCGAACTGCTCACCCTCTTCGGTCCGCAGGGCGAGCGCCTGCACGTACGGGCCCGGCCGACGAAGCGTTGACCCGGGCTGCCTGGGCCGGTTTGTCCGGTCTTCGGTCGGGTAAGGGTCGGCGACGCGGGGGAGGGGGACCTGACGCACCCGGGTATCCGTCACCGGGCCGGTGGCGGCCCCGGCTCTGGCCCCGGCTCTGGCCCCGGCTCCGGCCCCGGCTCCGGCCCCGGCTCCGGCCCTGGCTCTGGCCCTGGCCCCGGCTCCGGCCGCCCGGCGGGTTCGTCGCCGGGTCCGTCGGTCTCCGGGCCGTGGTCGCCCCCGGAGCGTCCGGTGCCGGGCGCACCGACGGCGGTGTCGGCGGCCCGGCGTTCGTCGGCCACCGTCTTGAACACGTTGTAGAGGACCGCCGTGATCGGGACCGCGACGAAGGCGCCGACGATGCCGCCGAGCAGGGTGCCGGCGGTGACCGCGAGCAGCACCACGACGGGGTGCAGGCGTACCTGACGTTTCATGATCAGGGGTTCGAGCAGGTTTCCCTCGGTCTGCTGTACCGCGATCACCGCCGCCAGCACGAGCAGCGCCGTCGTCGGCCCCTTGGCGGCCAGCCCGACCAGCACCGCGATACTGCCGGCGACGGTCGCGCCGATGATCGGCACGAACCCGCCGAGGAACGTGATCACGGTCAGCGGCAGGGCCAGCGGGACCCGGAGCAGGACCAGGGCGAGCCCGATGCCGGCCGCGTCGATCGCGGCGATCATCATGGTGCCCCGGGTGTACGCCCCCAACGTCCGCCAACCGGCCCGGCCCGCCTTCGCGGCGACCGGCCGGGACCGCTCCGAGACCCGGCCGAGGACCCAGTACCACATCGGGCGGCCGTCCTTGAGCAGGAAGAACAGCAGCACCAGGACGAGCAGCAGACCACCGGCCGCCTCCGCGACGGTGGCCGCGCCGCTGACCGGGTCCGGCGCCGAGCGCCGTATACCGCCGACCGCCCGCTGCGTCCACTGGTCCAGTTGCTCCCGGCTGATCGGCAGTGCCGAGGTGAGGAAGTCCCGGGTCCGGTCCAGCCCCTGGTCGAGTTGCTGCGCCAGATCGGAGAACTGGTCGGCGGTCAGCCGCCAGACCAGGACGATCGCCCCACCCAGTACACCGAGCAGCAGCAGTACCGAGACGAGTGCGGCCAGCGCGGGCGGAAACCGGTGCCGGCGCAGCAGGCTGGCCACCGGGTCGAACATCGCGGCCAGGAAGAGGGTGGCGGCCAGGGCGATGCTCAGCGGGGCGAGTTTGGTGGCGATCTCCGCGAGGACGTACGCCCCGGCGGCGAGGACGAGCAGGCAGAGGCTGGCCAGCACCGCCCAGCGCAGCAGCCACGGGAGGCGGTCCAGCAGGTGCCCGCGGTACCCGCCGCGTCCGTCCGACCGGTCGGCCGCCCTGTCCATCTCCGCCTCCTGTCGGCCCGAGTGTCCTGGTTACCCACCGGACGGGCCGACAACACCTGCCACCGCCCGCCGGCGTGACCGACCGGACGGGCGGTGGGCCAGGCCGGAGGCGTGACCGGGCGCCCGCCCCGAGGGCGGGGCGATGGCTGGCGCGGGTCCGGCGGTTCGGCCACGGCCGGTGGCTGGCGCGGCTCCGCCGACTCGGTCAGGAGGCCGAGCCGGGTTGGCGGTCCGACCAGCGGGTGGGGGAAACGACGGTGGAGCGGCTCCGTCCCGACGAGTTCCGGCCCGGGGTCGTGGCGGCCCAGCCGGCGGTCGGCGCGTTGCGGCGGCGCAGCGACCGGCGGTAGTAGTCGTCCCGGTGCGCGAACTCGACCGGCAACGCGCCGGGCAGGTCGACACCACGCTCGGGGTCGGCCAGGGCATCGGCGAACGGCGCCAGCCCGGCCCGGGCGAGCAACGCGTCCCACTCCGGCGGGGCGAGTTCCACCATCGTCGGGTTGGCCAGCCGGAACCCGGCGACGCCGCGCCGGATCAGGGTGGCGACCCGGCGGACCGTACGGGCCGAGCCGAGGGTGCCGCCGGAGAGCGCCAGGGCCGGACGGCCGGTGCTCCGGACGGCGTCACAGACGACCAGCAGGCGTTCCGGATCCCGACCGCCGGCCTCCGGCCCGGTCGCCGGCAGGATTCGCAGCGCCGACGGCCACTGCCAGCGGATCTGCCCGGTCACCACATGACTGCCGATCGGAGCGCTGCGGCGCCGTTGCCGGGAGCCGGCCCAGGGTACGGGAGCGGGCCCGATCCGCCAGTCGACGCAGACGTACGCCAGCCGTCGGTCGGTCACCGTCACCTCGGCCCGCCGGGGCAGCGTCCAGACCAGCTCGCCGGTGCTGTCGTCCGGGGAGAGCAGATGCCCGGCGACGTCCACCTCGTCCCGCCACAGCAGCTGCTCGTCCGGCTCCAGGACCAGCCGACGGTGCCAGTCCAGCCGGGGAAAGTACGTGTCGTCCTGCGCGGGGTCGTCGAACCGGTGCGGCCGGATGAAGAACGGAGACGCGTCCTCGGCCATGTCGCCTCCCTGCTGTGCTGGTCGGTACCGGAACCCGGGCGCCGGGGCTGACCGGGGCCCGGGTCGGGCGCGGTCACGGGGGAGGGCCTCCGGGGTTCCGGTACGTCTTGGTCATCAGGTAATCGGAATTACACGGAACTGTCACGACGGCTGTTGGGGGGTCGGACGCTCGGCCGACCCGCCGGACACCCGTCGGGTGATGCGGGGTGGATCCACCGGTGCGACGGCCGGGACCGATGCCCGGCCTCCCGGGTCAACTGCCGATCTCGTCGGGACGGACGAGGCCGTCCTCGATCGCCCGGGCGAGCAGGGCCGCCTTGGTCGCGGCCGGCCGGCCCGCCCTGGCGTACTTGATCCGGGCCCGGTCGACGTACTGCTTGACGGTGTGTTCGCTGATGTTCATCCGGCGGGCGACCGACGCCTTCGACATCGACTGGAACCAGAGCAGCAGCGCCTCCCGTTCCTTGTCGGAGAGGACCGGCCGCCCGGTGCGGCGGTCGCCGACGATCGCCCCGGCCAGCGCCGGTGGCACGTACGGTCGGTCGTGCGCCGCCGCGAGCACGGTCTGTACACAGTGTTCCCGTCCCTCGTGTTTGGCCAGGAAGGCGACCGCACCGGCGTCCAGGACGGCCAGGATGGTCTCCGAGTCGGTGTGTTCGGAGTAGACGACCACGCGTCGGCCGGCGCCGCTGAGCTCGGCGACCCGGTCGATCACGGTCCGTCCGTGCAGGCGCAGGTCGAGCAGGATCACGTCGGCCGCCGGCTGGTCGGCGGCGAGCACCACGTCCGGGTCGTCGCCGGCCGCGACCACCACCAGCCGGGGCTCGGTGGCCAGCCAGGACCGGATTCCCTCGATGACCACCGGGTGGTCGTCGACGATCGCGATGGCGACCCGGGACCGCTCCGAGGTCACGCCCGCCACCGGGTCTGCACCCATACCATGTCCTCGTTCTCTTCGTAGAGGTACTCGACCTCTGCCCCGTGGTCCGGGTCGCCGGTCCGGCCGTCCCCGGTGGTGTCGATGCTGCCGGTGCCGGCCGGACCGGACGCCACCGTGGAGGTCCCCGGGGTGGTCAGGCTGACCACCACCTCGTCGGGCTGGGCCACGACGGTCAGCCGCGCCCACCGGGTGGCGGCGGCCAGGGTCGCGGTCAGCGGTTCGGCCAGCCGTCGACGGATCTCCACCGGCAGCGGCGGCAGGCTTCCGACCGCGACGAGATCGACCTGGAGGCCGTTGCGTTCGACCACGTCGACACAGGCCCGCAGCTCGTGCAACAGCGGGTCCGGGACGTCGTCCGACTCGGCGATGAGCCGACGCAGCCGGGACGCCTCCAGGGCACAGCGACGCTGGACGGCGGGATCCGCCGGATCGGCCCGCCCCTCGGCCAGCTCGGTCAGGATCGCCCCGGCGGTCCGGTTCAGTTCGGCGAGCCGGTCGCGCCGGGCCCGGTGCACCCGGCCGGCGGCGGCCCGTTCGGTCTCGAGCGCGTCCCGGGCGGCCGCCGCCCGGGCCGTCCGTCCGGTCAGTTCGGTGAGCAGGTTGATCGCGATCATCATGGCGATCGGCAGCACGATGGTGCCGTAGACGGTCATCGCGTAGCGGCTCAGTTCGGCCGGGCCGCGGTCGGTGTTGACCAGTACGCCGACCAGGGCGATGAGCGCGCCGGCCGCGAGCACCGCGACCAGTTCCGGGATCCGTCGCCCCCAGAGCAGCAGGAGCGCGAACCAGGCGAGGGTCGCCCAGCCGAAGTTGGCCGAGTCGAACACCGCGTTGGGCGGGGTGCAGGCGAGGACCGCCACGTCGATGACGAGCAGCACCCCGATCAGCGGCCAGGCCGGCGCCCGGGTTCCCCGGAGCAGGTGCCGGGCGGCGACCGCGCCGACGACCACATAGCCGAGCCAGCCGGCGGCGACCACCCACGGTGACCGGTACCGGTCCCACTGGGCGATCACCGCCGGCAGGTTGATGGCGAGGTGCCAGCCGAACGCGATGAGCACCGCCGCCAGCCGGGGTCCGCGTTCGACGGTGCTGGTGACCGCGCCGGTGGGGCCTTCGACGCTGTCCGTGCCGGGGGGACCGTCGGTGGTGGGCTCGGCCGGCCGGCCGACGACGGTGGAGACGGTGGGCAGGTCAGCCGACATCGGACCACTCCAGGCGTACCCGGCTGCCCCGGCCGGGTGCGGAGTCGACCTCGGCCCGTCCACCCACGGTGGCCATCCGACCGTGCACGGACTCGCGCAGGCCGTACCGGTGGTGTGGGACCGTGCCGGGGTCGAAGCCGGGGCCGTCGTCGCCGACCTCGACCACGACGGTGCCGCCGTCGCGGCTCAGCCGGACCGTCGCGGTGGCGTCCGGCGCATGACGCAACACATTGGACAGTGCCTCGCCGGCGCTGTCGGTGATCGCATCGGCGACCTTGGTCGGCACCTCGCACGGTTCCAGGGCCACCGTCACCCGCAGCTGCGGTGACCGGCGAAGCAGCCGGCGCAGCCGCTCGTCGAGCGCGGTGTCGCCGCCGTCGGCACCGTCGTGGCCCGCGTCGCCCGCCGGTACGTCGGCCGGCTCGCGCCCCCCGGCCAGCGCAGCCAGGGTACGCAGGTCCCCGGCGGCCCGCTCGCGCAGCGGCGCCGACTGCCCGGTGACCGCACCGAGGCCGACCACGGTCAACGTGGAGAGCACCGTGTCGTGCAGGTCCCGGTTCTGCTGGCGTTCGGCGATCCGGGCCGCCCGGGCGGTGAGCGCGGTCCGGGCCGCCTCCTGGTAGCCGGCGAAGGCGTCGTCGGCGCGCCGGCTGCTGCGCCGGGCGACCCCGGCGAGTACGGCGCTGCAGAGGGTCTGTACGACGAGGGTGACGCTGTTGTCGACCGCCTCGGCCTGGTCGCCGGCGAGGTGCGCGCCCGTCCCGTACGCGGCGGCGACCAGCAGGCCGGCCGGGATCGACCAGCGGGTGGGCAGGACGAACTGGGCGATGATCACCGTGGTGCTGGACTGGATCGCCACCCAGCTGACCCCGCCGGGCAGCACCTCGGCGGCCACCAGGCGCCGGATCAGCAGGCAGGCCCCGACGGTGAGCAGAACGTCGACGGCCATCACCGGGGCGTGTCTGCTGTGGCGGACGACCCAGCCGGCGAAGAACGCCGACCAGACGGTCAGTACAGTCACCGCGACCACCAGCAGGGTGGTGTCGACCGGTGGGGTGCGGACCGCGAGCGCGACGGCGGCGCAGGCGAGCCCGCAGGTGAGCCGGAGCAGCGCGGGGAAGATCGTGTAGACCCAGCCGAGGGCGCTGGCGGCCGGCATCTCGGGCGGGGACGGGGCAGACACTTCCGTCGTCCCTCCCCCCGCTCACCCACCTGCCGGTACCCCGACGAGGGGTGCCGAACCGGACCGTACCGCTACATATCGAAGCAGGAGAATAGCAGGCGGTGGCCGACCTGCGGGGCCCCGAAACGGGTTCGACGTGGCAGGAAACGGCCGCTGCCGCGGTCGGATCAGGCGTGGTCGTTGGCCGGAGGCACCGCGTTGACCGGCAGCCGGTAGATCCAGACCGGGTAGTCGACGGCGGACCGGCCGCCGGCCAGGCCCGGGGTGCGGTTCAGTTGCGCGGCGGGAATCCACAGGTGGCCCGTGCCGTCGAGCCACATCGCGTCGGCCCAGGCCAGGCGCGGATCGCTGAGCAGGACCTCGACCCGACCGTCGGGCCCGACGGTCAGGAGCCGCCGCTTGTCCACGTCGCTCAGGTAGATCACCCCGGCCGCGTCGATGGCGGTGCCGCCGGTGGTCGGGGTGTCCGCCCACGGCTCGACCCGCTCGGCCACCACCTCCGGAGGTACGGCCGGGTCGTCGAGGCAGCGCGTCTCGATCCGGTACAGCGGCCCGGACGCCGGTTGGAAGTACAGGTACGCCCCGTCCGGCGACACTTCCAGTTGGTCGGCGTGGATCCGCAGTTCGTTGCCGT
The DNA here is from genome assembly GCF_039871775.1 of Plantactinospora sp. B5E13. Lineage (NCBI taxonomy): Bacteria > Bacillati > Actinomycetota > Actinomycetes > Micromonosporales > Micromonosporaceae > Plantactinospora > Plantactinospora sp. B5E13. Next base: position 15,982 of record NZ_JBDPLT010000007.1, on the reverse strand, counting down.
CCGGGTCCCGGAGGATCTCCCCGTCGGCGCGCATCGGTCGGCGGGCGACGGTGCTCGGGTGCTGCTCCAGCAGCCGGCGGGCCTCGCCGGTCGCCAGGTCGAGCACGATCAGGCCCGGTGCCCCGGCGTCGGTCAGGTACGCCACCGGCCCGTTGAACCGTACGTCGTCGAGGTAGCTGTGCTCGTGCACCGCCGTGTCGAGCGGGTACTCCCGGAGCACCGTCGCGGTGTCGGTCGCCACGACGACCAGTCGGGGCCCTCCGGGTACGACCGGCAGCCCGAACCCGGGTGTGCCCGCGTCGACGATCCACAGGTTGCCGTCGGGGCCGATCCGCAGCCCGTTCACGTGCACGAACGCGCCCCGGGGGTCCGGGGTGTGCCGGACCTCGTTCCACGCCTCGTCCGGGAAGGGGACGATCCGACCGTCGGAGACGACCTCGCCGACCTGGATCCCGGGGCCGTCGGCCGACGGGAAACTGACGAAGACCCGGCCGTCACCGGTGGTGGTCACGCCCGTCCAGACCCGGTCCGCTGCGGTAACCGGGCGCAGTCGGGGGTCCTCGCTGGTGCCGGCGCGCATGCTGTTCAGCGTATCGCCGGATCAGTCCGGTAATAGCGTTTCGTCCGGTCAGCCCCGGTTTGTCGGCTGTCCGAGGGCCCGGTCTGTCGGCTGTCCGAGGGCCCGGTCTGTCGGCTGTCCGAGAGCCCGGTCAGAGCAGCGGTTCGAGTAGCCGGTGCGGCTGGCGCAGCGCCCGGCTGACCGGATCGTCGCGCAGGTCGTCCCGGGCACCCGGGCCCGGGCGTACCTCGACCTCCTCGGGCGGGACGAGCCGGTCGCAGCGCTCGCAGACCCCGCGCGGGTCGAGGGGCGCGTCGCAGTCGGCGTGGCTGAAGAGTCGGCGGGGCCCGCCGGCGGAGGTGTGCCGCTCGCCCCACTGGCCGAGTTGGTGGAGCATGCCCCACAACTCGCGGCCGCGCTCGGTCAGCACGTACTCGTCCCGGGGCGGAGAGTCGGAGTAGCGGTGTCGGGCCAGCACCCCGGCCTCGGTCAGGGTGCGCAGCCGCTCCGCGAGGACGGCCCGGGGGATGTCGAGGTGGGCCAGAAAGTCGGCGTACCGGCGTACGCCGTAGAAGGCGTCCCGGACCAGGAGCAGGGTCCACCGTTCGCCGAGCAGTTCCAGTGCGCGGGCGAAGGAGCAGTCCTGCCGTTCGTAGTTCTTTCCCAGGGCCACGGGTCGATGGTACCCGCCGGTTGGTTCGTTCACCGAACCTCGTCTGGTAGTCTTCCGGTTCGTTCATTGAACCCAGCCCTGGTGTGGGCCGAACCTGGAGGTGGAAATGGAGCTGCGCCAACATGCCGCGCGGTCCGGAGGCCCGGCCCGGCCGTCGGCGGGCGGGGCGGTCCTGCTGGTGGTCTGCATCGCCACCCTGCTGGCCGTGATGGACTACTCCGCGCCGGTCACCGTGCTGCCACAGACCGCCGCCGGACTGGGCGCCGGCCCGGTCGGGCAGGTCTGGATGATCAACGGGATCGCCCTCGGGCTGGCGGCGACGGTGCTGGTCTCCGGCAGCGTCGCGGACAACTTCGGCCGGCGGCGGATCTTCCTGGTCGGCACCGGGCTGCTCGGGCTCGCCAGCCTGGGCAGCGCCCTCGCCCAGGAACCCCTGCTCTTCATCGCCGCCCGGGTACTCCAGGGACTGGCGAGCGCGGCGATCATGTCGGCCGGCCTCGGCCTGCTCGGCCACGCCTTCCGTACCGGGCCCGAACGGGGCAAGGCCACCGCCCGGTGGGGTGCCACCCTCGGTGCCGGTATCGCGCTCGGGCCGCTGGTCAGCGGCGCGCTGGCCGAACTCGTCAACTGGCGGGCGTACCACGTGGTGGCAGCGGTCGCCGCCGTCGCCCTCGTACCGTTCGGGGCGTGGCTGCTCGACGAGTCGCGGTCGAGCCGGCCCCGGCCCGTCGACTGGGCCGGAACCGTCGCCCTGGCCGCCGGCCTCGCCCTGCTGCTGGTCGCGGTCACCGACGGGCGCACCGGCTGGCTGCGTACCCCGGTCCTGCTGCCGCTGGTGCTGGGTCTGCTGCTGCTCGGCGCTTTTGTCGTCGTCGAGCGACGCAGCCGGCAGCCGATGCTGGAGCTGGCGCTGTTCCGCTCCCCGATGTTCCGGCTCTCCGCCCTCGGCGGGCTGGTCACCGGACTCGCCCTGCTCGGCCCGATGTCGTACCTGCCGACCCAACTGCAGGGTCCGATGCGGCTGGGACCGCTGGCCGCCGCCGGGATCTTCGCCGTCTGGTCCGGCATGGCGTTCCTCGTCGCGTTGCAGATGCGCCGGTTCGGCGCCCGTCACTCCTCGGCGAAGCTGCTGGTGGTCGGGCTGCTGCTCACCGCCGCCGGGGAGGCGGCGCTGCTCGGCCTGGTCGGCTCCGGTACGTGGTCACGGGCGCTGCCCGGCCTCGCCGTGGCCGGGATCGGTACCGGCGTGCTGAACGCGACGCTGGCCCGGCTGGCCGTGGAGAGCGTGCCGGCCGACCACGTCGCGATGGGCTCCGGCGCCAGCAACACCGCCCGGTACGTCGGTGCCTCGCTCGGACTGGCCCTGGTCGGCTCGATCGCCTCCAGCGGCGTACGACTCGGTGACCCGGCCGACGTCACCGTCGCCGTGGCCGCGCTCGTCGCGGTGCTCGGCGCCGTGCTGGCCGCCACCCAGCGGCGGCGGCTCGCCGTGGCGACCGGCTGAGCGGCGGCGGCTTGCCACGGCGATCGGCCGACTCCCCAGCCGCAGACCGGTCGGCGGCTACTCCGGCCGGAAGAGGTCAGCGAGGGCGGCGTCGCCCTGGGTCAGCGTCGAGTCGCCGGAACCGGCGGTCAGCAGGATCCGTCGGCAGCCGTCGAGTTCCACGGTGACCTCCGCCCCGACCGGAACACCCGCCTCCTGCAACAGTGCGAACCGGCCTGCCGGCAGGGCACACTCCCGGGCCGGTCCCCGGTCCGCCAGCGCGGCCCGCAGTACGGTCCACCGGTCCCGCGGCAGGAGCAGCCCGTACTCGAAGTCGCCGGCCGGTTTCGTACTGCCCTGCTGGTCGGCAGGGACACGATAGACGCAGAGCCGGATCTGGCGGGCCGAGCCCAGCGGGACGCCGTCGAGCCGGCCGGAGGTCTGCGCCGGCGCCAGGCGGGTGTGCATCGCGATCGTGTCGGCCCGGCCCTGCCCGCAGCCGGAGGCGGCGGCGCCGGCCGACTCGATCTCCCGCACCGGCCGTGCCGAGACCTGGGTCAGGGTGAGCTGGTCGAGTGCCCGCGTCACCTCACGCCGGGGCTGGCCGCAGGCGTTGCGGGGTACGCCGGGCCGGTTCCACCGCCCCTCGGCGTCGAGCAGGGCGAACCACGGGACGAGCACCAGATTGAGCAGGCACGGGTTGTCGGTACGGGGTTCGTCGGGCAGCCGCAGCGCCGTGACGAGGTCGCCGACGTCCTCGGCCCGCCGCTCGAACTCGACCAGATCCTGGCCGCCGGCGGGACGCTGCTGCGGAGCCCGGACGCAGAGCACCGCCGAGGTGGCGACAAAACTGTCGGGCAGCCGGGGAAGGGTCAGCGGGTCTTCGTCGTACTGCGGCGGCACCCCGTCCCGGGTGCCCCCGTCCGGCGGGAACGCCTCCGCGGCACAGGAGGTCCAGCTCGACCGCAGTACGGCGGGTCCGGTCGGCACCGGCCACTGCTCGACCGGTGGTCCGGACCTGTTCGTGCCACTTCCGGCGCAGCCGCTCGAGGCGGCCGTGACGGCGCCCACCAGCAGCAGCCCGACGAGGAGTCGTGCCAGCGGTCCGCGCATGCCGTCGCCCCATCCCCAGATCCCGGTGCACCATCCCACCGCGCTGTCCTTTGTGACGCGCTCACCCGACTCCCGGTTCCGCGCTGGTGGCGACCTCGGGGGCCGGCTCCACCGGGACGGCCAACCCCCGGGCAGTGGTCACCACCGCCGGTCGGTCACCCCGGGCCGGTGCGGTCCGGCGTCAGGCGGCGGCGATCCGTTCGGAGAACTCGACGAGGCGGTTGGAGAATCCCCACTCGTTGTCGTACCAGCCGAGCACCTTGACCTGGTTGCCGACAGCCTCGGTCAGTGGGGCGTCGAAGATCGACGAGTAGGGGTTGCCGACGATGTCCGCCGAGACCAGCGGCGCCTCGGAGTACTGCAGGTAACGCTGGAGCCGCGGGGAGGCGGCCGCCTCGCGGAACGCCGCGTTGACCTCCTCGACGCTGGCGCTGCGCCGGAGGACCACGGTGAGGTCGGTGATCGAGCCCACCGGGACGGGGACGCGCAGTGCCGCGCCGGTGAGCCGTCCGTCGAGCTCCGGGATCACCTTGCCGATCGCCCTCGCCGCGCCGGACGACGTCGGAATGGTCGAGACGGCGGCGGCGCGGGCCCGGCGCAGGTCGGAGTGCGGGGCGTCGTGCAGCCGCTGGTCGCCCGTGTAGGCGTGGACCGTCGTCATCAGGCCGGATTCGATGCCGAACGAGTCGTTCAGCACCTTCGCCAGCGGCGCCAGCGAGTTCGTGGTGCACGAACCGTTGGAGAAGACGTCGTGGCTGTCCGGGTCGAGCCCCTCGTCGTTCACTCCGAGAACAAACGTGGGGACGTCCCCCTTGGCCGGCGCGGAGATGATGACCTTCCGCGCGCCACCTTTCAGGTGGGCCGCCGCCGCGACGCCGTCCGTGAAGTGGCCGGTGGACTCGATGACAACGTCGGCGCCGACGTCACCCCAGGGGATGGCCGCCGGGTCCGGTTGCGCGAAGACCCTGATACGCCTGCCCCGGACGGTGATCGTGTCGCCCTCGAAGGCGACGCCGTCGAGGCGGCCGAAGATGGAGTCCCATTCGAGCAGGGTGGCCAGCGTGCGGGCGTCGGTGAGGTCGTTGACCGCGACCACCTCGACGTCGGCGTCGTTCGCCAGGGCGGCGCGCAGGTAACTGCGCCCGATCCGCCCGAACCCGTTGATGCCGATGCGTACCGTCATGACGTTCTCTTCCTCTTGTCGTTCGTGTTGCTCGGTGCGGACGGTGCCGCCGCCCGGAGCAGGTCGAGGGCGCCGGCGCGGGCGTCGTCGAACGGGCCCGGGTCCTGCTGCGCGATCGCGAGCACGTAGCCGCCCTGCAGGACGGCCATCAGGGTGTGGGCGAGGCGCTCGGGATCGAGGTCGTCCCGCAACTCGCCGGCGGCGACCGCCTCGCGAAGCACCTTCACCCAGCTGCCGTGGACCTGGGCGAACGCCCGCGCCACCGGGGCGAGCAGCACCGGGTCCTCGCGGACCTGCGGATCCTGGGTCATCCGGCCGACCTTGCAGCCCTTGAGGGCGGCGCGGGGGCGCATCAGATAGGCCTCGATCCGGGCCATCGGGTCGCCCGGACCGTCGAGCTCGGATGCGGCCGGGAGCAGGTCGACGACGTTGCGCTCAAGGGCGGCGAGCGCCAGCTCCCGCTTGCTCGGGAAGTGGTGGTACATGCTGCCCTGGCCCAGACCGGACCGTTCGCGCACGTCACGCGGGCTCGTGGCGGCATAGCCGCGCTCCCACATGAGCTCGCTCATCGTCTCGACCAGCAGTTGTCGCGAGTCCATGCCAGTATTCTGTACATACCAGTAGGTACAGCGCAACCTCGTGTCCCTCCCGAGGACCAACCTGGGCCGGGCGGTGGTGGTCGTCCTCGTGGGGCCTGGTTCGTCCGCACGGCCAACCGTGTCGCTCTACCGTGGCCGGCATGGCCATCTGGCCGTACGTCGCCCGGCTCCGCGCCCACCTCGGGACCGAACTGTTGCTCCTGCCGTCGGCCGCGGTCCTGCCCGTCGACCCCAGGGGCCGGATCCTGCTGGTGCACCGCCGCGGTCACCACGACGGCTGGGGACTGGTCGGCGGCGCCGTCGAGATCGGGGAGTCCCCGGCGCGGGACCGTAGGAGTTGGCGGGGGGCCGTAGGAGTTGGCGGGGGCCGGCAGGGTCGGGTGATTCCGGCGTATCGTCGCAATTTCTCGGGCACGATGACCAGGTGAAACTCGTTTCGGCCGGTGCCCACCAGTCGGCAGTCGCTCGCCGGGTCGGCCCTGATGGCGGCGGTCGTACCCCTGGTGGCGGCGGTCGTACCTGAACGGCGGCCCGGTGAACGGCGTGGTCGACACCCTCTCCGCGCTCTCCGGCTGGGCCGCGCTACTGGTGGTCGGCGCGCTCGCCTTCGGCGAGTCCGCCGCCTTTGTCGGCCTTTTCCTGCCCGGCGAGACCGCCCTGCTGCTCGGCGGCGCCCTCGCCGCCACCGGGCAGGTCAGCCTGCCCGCGATGGTCATCGTGTCGATCGTGGGTGCCATCGCCGGAGACAGCGTCGGCTACGAGATCGGCCGCTGGAGCGGCGCACCGCTGCGGCGCAGCCGACCGGGCCGATGGGTGGGGGAGGACCGCTGGAACCGCGCCGAACAGTTCATCGCCCGGCACGGACCGGTGGCGGTGCTGCTGGGCCGCTGGGTCGGAGTGCTGCGTACCCTGGTGCCGGCCCTGGCCGGGATGAACCGCATGCCGTACCGCAGGTTCCTGCTCTACAACGCGATCGGCGGCGCGGCCTGGGCGACCGCCGTGGTGCTGGTCGGCTATCTGGCCGGTGCCTCCTGGCGGCGGGTGGAGAACCACCTCGGCGAGGCCGGTGCCGGCCTCGCCGCCCTGGTGGTCGTGGCGCTCGGAGTCTGGTGGTGGTTACGCCGCCGTCGTCGGCACCGGTAGCCGCCTCCACCAGCACCGTCGGCGGACCCGGCACGCGGCCCGTCGACCTCGCCACCGCCCGCCCGACCGGTACGTCCGTCAGCGGGCGCCGACCGGAACGTTGATGATCGTCGCCAACAGTTCCTGCGCCCGCTGCGCCCGGTCGATGTCCTCGCGCTGGATGCGTTCGATGAACTGCCGGATGTCGTCATGGCCCTCGGCGTCGTTCTTGTACTGCTCGTAGACCTGTCCACCCTTCAGCGCGTGGTACTGGATGGAAACCAGGTCGTAGACGATGTTGTCGGCGTGGCCGTGCTTCTTACCCATGGTGATCTCCCTCCCTCGGCTGCCACCGATCGCCTTCCCCTTTCCCACCTGCTTGAACCCGCGCCCCGCCCGCACTGGCTGTCGTCGGTCCGGGCGTGCTCAGTCGGCGTGCGGCCCGGGCGTGCTCGGTCGGCCCTCGGCCCGGGCGTGCTCGGTCGGCCCTCGGCCCGGGCGTGCTCAGTCGGCGTGCGGCCACGGCGAGGCGGCCACCACGACGCCGTACAGGAGGTGGTCGGCGAGCAGGCCGAACTGCTCCCGGACCCCGTGCCGACGTTCGCTGATGCCGAGCAGTGGGGCGAGGCCGACCTCGAACACCACCCAGAAGCCGAAGCCGTACGCCGGGCCGACCCAGCGCCGTCGACGCAGACCCCGGGGCAGCAGCCCGAAGAGCGCGCCACCGGCCGTGCCGTAGGCCCAGTGGACCAGTTCGACGAGCGCCTGCCGGCGGGCCACCGGCACCCGGCGGAAGAGGCCGGGCGCCGTGTGCAACAGCACCGACTCGGGGGGCGTGCGCTGGACGATCCCGAGCGCGGTGGTGGCCTGCCGTACCCCGGACATCGCCATCGCGGCCACCGTGCCGCGCGCACCCCCGCGGAGCACCGCCGCGGTGGCGGCACGCGGTCGTCGCCCTGCCCCGGCCACCTCCACCCCCTCTCCCGGCGAGAGGAAGGTCCCTTGTTGTCGCCCGGGCGGCAGCCAGGGGTGCGGAAGGGCCCCTCCCACGGTCGGGGTACCCCGCCGTGATGCCGGAAAACGAGGCCGCGCCCGGAAGACGACGGTGGGACGGGACCGGAGGTCCCGTCCCACCGTTTGCCGGCCATGACGGTACGTCTGCCGGCCGTGGACGCCGTGCCAGGTCAGGGCGACCTGATCACCGCCACCCGGTCACTCACCGCCGTCGGATCACTGCCACCAGAAGCGGGAGGTGTACACCAGTTGCCCGGGTACCACCTCGCCGTCGATCCGCAGCTCGGTGTACGCCCAGTACTCGCCGTCGCCGGTCAGCGGGCTGTCCGGCCGGAGCGTGAACTGCGGCGTGGTACCCCGTTCCACGGTGGCCGGCAGGGTGAGCGTGGCCGGCGCGTACCGGCCGGTACGGCTGAGCACGGCATGCCCGAGCCGGTAGTCGACCACCGGACCGCTGGCGGTGTACGCGAAGACGTACGCCGTGTACGTCCCCGGTTCGGGCAGGAAGACGTACGCCTGCTCCGAACTGTGCCAGTTGGCGCTCCGGTACATCAGCTTGTCGCCCTTGTACAGGAACAGGTCCAGGTCGGCGTTCGGGTCGTCGGTGCCGGTCTGCACCACGATTCCGGCGCTGCCCTTCGGCACCGTGAAGGTGTGTGCCCGTACGCCCAGGCCGTTGCGGTCGAAGACGCCGCCGTCGACGCCGGCCGGCATGGAGTACGAGTTCCACTCGATCGGGGTGTAGCCAGTCGAACGGCCGGAGATCGGGCCGGTGAAGCCCGGCTCCAGCAGGCCGAACGCGCCGGTGGTGAGCCGCCCGAACTCCAGCTGCTCGTCGTCGTAGGGCCGGGGGGTGATGCCCCACGGACGGGCGGCGACCGGGATCCGGACCTGGTGGGCGTGGCTGTGCCAGGTGATCGCCCCGGTGACGTACCGGTCCCACGGCGCGTCACCGCGACGCAGGGTGATGGTGACCGTGACGGTCTTGCCGGGGTCGACGGTGACCGACGACGGGCTGACCGTCACCCGCATCCCGGGCAGGCCACTGACCGAGGCCCGGTACGTCTCCCGCTTGCCGCCGACGTTGGTCAGCTTGCGGGTCAGCGTCACCGGCCGGGTGCCGTCGTACTCGCGCAGCGAGATGGCGGGCAGGTTGAGGTCCCGGCCGTCCGGCGTGGCGGCCTCGCTGAAGGCGACCAGGTCGGCGGCGGCCGGCTCGAACACCAGCCCGGGGTCGTCGGCCCGGTCCAGGGCCAGCATTCCGCTGCCCTGGGCCAGCGGGGTGTCGGTGCCCTCGGTGTCGGTGGCGGTGGTCCGCAGCGCCGAGGCGACCGCGGCCGCGGACCAGGTCGGGTGCTTGGCCCGCAGTACCGCCGCCGCGCCGGCGACCTGCGGGGCCGCCATCGAGGTGCCGGAGTACACGTCGTACTCCCGGCCGAAGTTGCCCGGCGGGGAGACCGCGGCGAGGACGTCGCTGCCCGGGGCGACCAGGTCGGGCTTGAACAGCCCGTAGTGCACCTGGTCGGGGCCCTTGGACGAGAAGTCCGCGACGCTCGGCAGGCCGGGAACGCTGGATCCGTCGCCGCCGGAGCCGACCAGCGCGGTGGCGTCGGTCGGGTGCCGCATCAGGTAGTTGAAGAGTGTGCCCGACTGTTCCCGGGTGGGCAGGTAGAGCACCGGGAAGTCGTAGAGCGAGTTGACCCGGAAGTTGCCGATCGGGTCGAAGAGCAGCATCGCCGCCGCACCCTTCGCCTTCAGTTCCTGGACCGAGTCGTACGGGTTGCTCAGCGCGCAGGCCACCACCTTGCCCTGGACCTTCGCCGGGTCGATGCTGCCCGGCACGCAGTACGCCGAGCCGTTCTCCGGCGAGCCGGCCTGCTCGCCGAAGACCAGGGGCAGGGGCTTGCGGCCACCTGGCAGCACGTCGAGCGAGGTGCCGACGATCCTGCTGCCGTCACCGAGCCGGACGGTGCCCTCGTTGGGCGTGGTGACCGCCGCGCCGACCGTGGTCACCCACGGCTGCGCGTTGGCGATCATCCCGCTCATGCCGTCGTTGCCGGCGGCCGCCGAGACGAAGACCCCGGCCAGGGCGGCGTTCAGGAAGGCGTTGCCGATCGGGGTGTTCGGCTGCTGGTCCCCGAAGGTCATTCCGATCGAGTAGTTGATCACCTGCACGCCGTCGGCGACCGCCGCGTCGATGCCGGCGATGATGTCCTCGTCGAATCCCTCGCCGCCCCAGAGCACCTTGTAGGCGGCGATCTGCGCGTCCGGCGCGACGCCGCCGACGGGGCCGAAGTCGCGGCCGGAGATGGTGACGTTGCGGATCGGCAGGCCGGCCGCGGTGGAGGCGGTGTGCGTACCGTGCCCGGACATGTCGCGGGCCGAGAGCAGTTCGCCCGGCGGCAGCTCGCCGTAGACCGCCAGGTACGCGTCGGCGAAGTAGCGGGCACCGACGATCTTGCCGTTGCAGTGCTCGACCACGAACGCCGCGCCGGTCTGGCAGGTCCCGTGCCAACCCGCCGGGGCCGGCATCCTCTTGGCGAACGACGGGCTCTCCGGCCAGATGCCGGTGTCCAGCACGCCGATCACCACGCCGGCGCCGGTGTCGCTGCCCGGCTTCGGCTTGTCGGGCTTTCCGGGCTTGCCCGGCTTGCCGCTCCGATCCGCCGTCGCGTCGTCCGCATCGCCGGTGGTCTCCCCGGTCGCCGTCCCGGCCGGGTCAGCGGTCGCGGGTGCGCCCGGGACCGGGGTGCTCGGCCGGGTGTCGGGGGTGGTGCCGTCCGGTGTCGCCGTGCCGGTGGTGACCAGCCGGGACTCGGTGACGCTGCGGACCCGGTGGTCGCGCCGCAACGCGGCCACCTGTTCCGGGGTCAGCTTGGCGGAGAAGCCGTTGAAGGCGGTGGTGTAGGTCCGGGTGACCGTGACCCCGGCCGCCCCGGCCACCGCCGCGCGCTGGGCGTCGAGATGCTTCCGGTACGCCTGCGCCGCCGTCGACTGTGGTGCCAGCTGCTCGCCCGCCGCCGGCCGGGTCCGGGCCAGGCCCGAAACCCCGCCCTGGTACGTCGTCACCGGCTCCTCGGCCAGCTCCACGATGTACCGGCCGGTGCTGGCGGGTTCGGCGGCCCGCCGCTCGGTGCCGGACCCGGGTGTCCGGGTCCGGTCGGCGTCGAACGGCCGTCGGCCGGCGCCGCCGGTCAGGTCGATCCGGTCGCCGTCCTTGACCAGGCCGAGGTCGGTGGGGTCGTGTGCCGTACCGCCGGGCTGGGGCGGTGCCGCCGACGCCGTACCCCCGGTGGCGACTGTTCCGCCGCCGGCCAGGGCGAGGACCAGCAGCGGTACCGCCAGTCTTCGACGCAGGCTCCTGTTTGTGCTCGTCACGGAGCTCCTTTCGACGCCTCCACTGGATGGAAGCGCTCCCATGAACGTTGCGGCGCCTCCCGGATCAGCGGGAGGTGCCGACCCACCCAACCGGATGCCGGTTAGGCGGAAGTTCAGAGGATGTTACGACTGATCTTGCTTAGCAAGATCAACCTTCTGCCCGGGTGGCCATCCCCTGGGACGGAACACCTCCGTACGCCGCACCGGGGCGCGGGTCAGGGGCGGTGTCCGGGAGGCTCGGGCACGGGCGACGACACCACAGAATCGTCGTCGCCCGGCCGACCGGTCACCGCTCGACGGCCAGCCGTACGCCGAGCCCGATGAAGAGGCCGCCGGTCGCGGCGTCGATCCGGCGGCGTACCGCCCGGCGGCGTCGGAGCCAACCGCCGATCCGGCCGGCGAAGACGCCGACCGCGCCGTCGACCAGGAACTCCAGGAAGATCATGATGGCGCCGAGGATCGCGAACTGCAGCCAGACCCGGCCCAGGGCCGGGTCGACGAACTGCGGCAGGAAGGCGATGGTGAACGTGACCATCTTCGGATTCAGCAGGTTCGTCAACAGTCCACTGAGGTATGCCCGTCGACCGGAGAGCCCGGCGCCGGTCTGCGACGGTTCGGCCGTACCCTTCCCACGCTGTCGGATCAGCTGCACCCCGAGCCAGATCAGGTAGCCGGCGCCGACGATCCGGACCACGGTGAACGCGGTCGGCGCCGCCGCGAAGAGCGCGGCCAGCCCGGCCGCCGCCACGGCGACGTGGATCGCCTCGCTCGTCGCCACCCCGGCGGTGGCCAGCAGGCCGGCCCGGGCGCCACCCCGCATCCCGCAGCCGAGCACGAAGAGCATGTCCGGCCCGGGCGTGACCATGGCGACGGTGGTGGTCAGGGTGAACGCGATCAGCAGATGATGGTCGATCGGCACGCTCGGATCCTCACCGTCGGGCGCCGCGTCGTACCCGTGAATTCCCGCCCTTCGGACGTGACGCAGAAAGTTGCCGGCGCCATCCAACACCAGGAGGCCCCGGTTACGTCTGAGGGGGTGAGAGGGAGCCGAAGGAAGGGCCTGCGACGTGACGTTCGAGGAGTACGTCCATCTCCGGGGTGCCGCGCTGGTCCGGTTCGCGCGCCTGCTGACCGGAGACGACCACCGGGCCGACGACCTGGTCCAGGACGTGCTGGCCAAGGCACACCGCCGGTGGCGGCGGGTGATGGCCGGGGACAGACCTGACGTGTACGTCCGGCGGATGCTGGTCGACGCCGGCTGCGCCGGTCGGTGGCGCCGGTTCGGCCGACGGTCACGTCGCCAGCCCCGACCGGGCGCCCCCGCCACGGCGGCCACCGGTCACGGCCCGGCTGACCCCGGATCCGAGGCGGCCGGGCGGGACCAGACGTGGGGGCGGATGTCCCGGCTGCCGCCCCGACCCCGGGCGGTCCTGGTGCTGCGTTACTACGAGGAACTGGACGACGTTCTGATCGCCGAGATCGTGGGCTGTTCCCCGGAGACCGTCCGGGCCACCGCGCTCCGGGCCCTCGCCACGCTGCGCGGCGGTCCGCTCGGTGTCGCCGATCCGGTGCCGGGAAGTGGGCGGTGACCGACCAACTCGAGCGGACCCTCGCCCGCAGCCTCGCCGAACGGGTGGGCGGCCCGGTCGACACGGCCGACCTGGCGGCCTCGGCCCTGCGCCGGGGCCGTCTCCAACGTCGTCGTCGCCGCACCCTGGTCGGGGCCGGTGCCGCCGTCGCGCTGGCGGTCGCCGGGCTCGCCGTCCTGGAGCCGGCCGCCAGCGACCGGGTGGCCGGCGTACCACCGCCGGCCGCGCCGCATACCCCGGCTCCGCCGTCGGTCGGTCGACGGGCACCGACGCCGCCGGTCGCGGTCGGCGTACCGGGTGCGGCGGACGCACCCCGGCTGGTCGGCACCGATCCGGGGGTGTTGCACTTCGCGGTCGACGGGTTCACCGTCGGCGCACAGAGCGTGACCTGGGCGGTGGAGTCCGGCAGCGAGCGGGTGGCGGTCACCGCCGGGGCGCGGTACACCGAGGTCGCCCTGGCCCGCGCGGTCGGGCCGCTCGACCTGCTGGTGCAGCGACAGGACGTGGAGCCGACCGCCGCCTGGTCCGAGCCGGAGCTGTCGGCGGCGACGGTCGGCGGACTGCCGGCCACCCTCCACGTCCAGCGCAGCGACCGTGCGGAGGCCTTCCACCTGCGGTGGAAGGCGGCTCCGGGGGTGTGGGCCCAGGTGTCCGGGCACGGCGGCTGGGGCCGCGCGGCCGAGGCCGGGAGCATCGCGAACCGGGTACGCCTCGACACCGCCACCCGGTGTTCCGCACCGGTCAGGCTGCCGGCGTGGTCACCGGCGGAGATCCCGCTCGGCTGTCGGGTGACCATGGCCGGCGGCGAGGTGCCCAACGCGGACGGACGACTCACCCGTCTCGTGGAGGCGGTCCTCACCGTCGGCCATCACCAGGGGCAGGTGGAGATCGGGGTACGCCGCCGGACGGCGGACGGCACTCCGGCGCAGCAGCGGTTGGCCGGACGTCCGGCGTACGGGTCGACGACAGCGTCGGGTGGGACCCGGCTCGTGGTGCCGGACTTCGACGGCCTGCGGGTCGAGCTCGGCGCCTCCGAGGGGATCACCGCCGTGCGGCTGACCCGGGTCGTGGACGGGCTCCGGCTCGACGGCGACCCGGAGGAGCCGGCGACCTGGCCGCAGTGGCCGTCCACCGGCGGGTGACCGTCAGCACCACCCGACCCGGGCTGACGAAAGGGCCGGTGCCGAGGACCGCGTCCTCCGCACCGGCCCTTCGGCTGGTGGCTACGGTTCAGCTGGCAGAACAGGTGGGACTCATGCCGCTGCCGCTGCCGGTGCCCTGGAAACCGAACTCGGTGGACTGTCCGGCGGCGATCCGGCCGTTGTAGCTCACGTTGGTGAACGTGACCGCGCCGCTGTTACCACTGCGTTGGGTGTTCCAGGCGTTGGTGACCGTGGCACCGGACGGCAGGGTCATCCCCACCGACCAGCCGTTCGTGCCGGACGAGCCGGCGGTCACCCGTACCGTGGCGACGAAGCCGCCGTTCCACTGGTTCAGCGAGACGGTGGCCGAGCAGCCGCCCGGTCCCTGCGTCGGCGGCGTGGTGGGCGGGTTCGTCGGCCCGCTCGTCGGCGGCGTGGTCGGCGGGTTGGTCGGGGTGACGCCGTTGTTGAGCGCCTGGAGCGTGGCGTCGTACGCCGGCTTCTTGTTGCCGTTGCACTCGAACAGCAGCGGAGTGCCGCCGCTGCGCCACGAGTCACAGTCCCGGACGCCCCAGACGGTGATGCCGGTGCACCGCGAGACGGCGAGGCAGTCGTTCACCACGTTGCGGTAGGTGTTCGCCTGGGTCGTGCCGGAACCCTCGATGTCCAGCTCGGTGATCTGTACGTCGACGCCGAGGGCGGCGAAGCTGGACAGCGTGGTGCGGTAGTTGCTCGGGTACGGCGAGCCGCTGTTGAAGTGCGACTGGAAGCCGACGCAGTCGATCGGCACCCCGCGCTGCTTGAAGTCCTGCACCATCCGGTACACCGCCTGGGTCTTGGCCCAGGTCCAGTTGTCGGTGTTGTAGTCGTTGTAGCAGAGCTTCGCGTTCGGGTCCGCCGCGTCCGCGGCCCGGAACGCGGCCTCGATCCAGTCGTTGCCGGTGCGCTGCAGGTTGGAGTCGCGGCGGGCGCCGCTGTTGCCGTCATCGAACGCCTCGTTCACCACGTCCCAGGAGTCGATCTTGCCGGCGTAGTAGGAGGCGACCCGGGTGACGTGGTTGACCATCGCGGAACGCAGCGCACTGCCGCTCATCGCCTCCATCCACGCCGGCTGCTGGGAGTGCCAGGCCAGGGTGTGGCCGCGGACCTTCCAGCCCCGGCTGAGCCCGTGGTTGACGATCCGGTCGCCGTTGGTGAAGTTGAACTGGTTCTGCTGCGGCTCGGTCGCGTTGATCTTCATTTCGTTCTCGGCCGTGATCTGGTTGAACTCGCGGTTCAGCACGGTGGTGTAGGTGCTGTCGCTGAGCTTGCTCACGGAGACGGCGGCGCCGAAGTACCGGCCACCGCGTTCGGCGGCGGACGCGCCGAGGGTACTCGCGGCGCTGGCGGAGCCGGCGAAGGTGATCGCGGTACCGCTGGCGACCAGCGCAGCGGCGGCCGAGACCAGCAGGACGCGTACGCCTTGCCGCAGCTTCGGGCGTCTGCCCGTCGGCGGGGATACGTAACTCATGGTTCGTGCCTCTCGATGGTGGTGTGGGTGGCGCGGGGTGATCGGGTCACCGCCTGCTGTGCTGCCGACTCAGCAGGAGACGTCGATCTGCGTGAACGGTCCGGACCGCTGGGACGGTCGGGGGTGGGCACCTCGGGCGGTGGCATCTCCGCACGCGGTTCGGGTCGGTCGAGGTGGCGTACGCCGGCGCCTCCGACACGGCCGTCAGCCGTCCGGACACGGTGGCGCGAGGTAGCCCTTCCGCGCGTGACCCGGTGGCCCGGATCCGGTCACACTGCGCGGACCTCATCGACACGACTCGATTTCGGGATGCTAACGAAAGAATTCCGAAACTTCAACGGGACGAACGTCGGTCCGATCTGGACGAGCAGCGGGTCGGACGTCCGCTGACCCGCCCCTCCGTGAAGCTGAGCCGCTGGTCAGCTCGGAGGCGGCGGGGCAGGGTGCGGCGGAGGTGCGGAACGAACCCGTTCGATGGAACTTTCCGGAACTAGGCCGTGTGTCATAAGTGCCGTTCGAGTCTCCGAAGCCAGGTGTCGATCATGCTGATGGTGGCGGTGGCTTCGTAGCGCACGGCGAGTTTGTCGTAGCGGGTGGCCACGGCGCGGTGTTGTTTG